>JAUWTT010000065.1 GCA_030614585.1 Acidobacteriota bacterium | reverse complement strand
TCTATATCGCCCTGCCCGCTCCAAGGCAAGCACCTGTCGGGCGGCCACATTTCCCGAAAAACAACCAGAACTTAGCCTGTCCGTAGCCGTCAACTCTGTCTCTTGTTACCGGAAAAATCCAAGGCAACATTGTACCCGATTTCCGGCAACCCTGAGTCAAAGACCGTTCCCCTCCTTCCACTCTCACGATCACGAACCGAAAGAGGAGAGAACCGGCCTCGGGAAGGTTTGTTTTACTTTGCGGGCTTTGCGTGAAATGCATTCATTCACGCCAAGACGCAAAGGTCGCTAAGGGAAGGGAGCATAAACAAGAAAGAAGGCTTGCCGGCCTTTTTTTTACCGGCAAGCCTTTTGGAGGCGGTTAGCAACTAGAATACCCAGTTGAGGCGCGCTAGCATCCCGAACTTGCTGCCAGTAGTGTCAACGATATAGGGTTGATTATCGTTGTAGTCGTTCCACGTGATGTTGTACTCGAACACGAAGCTCTGCGTGAAGAGTTGCTTGAATCCGCCTTCCAAATACCACCATCGAATCTGCAGATTCGAGTAGTCTTCCAATTCGGTAACGTCTGTGTAGTTAAAACCAGGTGGAATCTTTGGAACCTGTGAATCGTCGAGGTCAAGACCGCTGAAACCGCCGGATGATTCTGTCAATACGACTTGCCCGTGCAGGGTAGTGCTGTCCGAAAGTCGCAAGTTACTGGCGACCCATGCATTGTGATCATCATTCTTCCAGGTGTACGAATCGTAAAGCGAGCCAAACTGGCCCGCGGTGACTCCGCCCGCTCAGCCGTCGTAGACAGCTATGGTGAATAACGAATCGGTCCTCCTTCCAGTGAAGGTGTAGCTTGCCAGCAGGTCAATCTTCTCCGAAGGAGCCAGCCAGAGCTGGACTGAAGGTGCCAGCACGCTGTTGCTCCAGTCAGAGATATCGTTCGCCTTACCGTTACTGCCTTCCTTACCTCTGAATTGGGCGGTTAACCCGACGCGATCAGAGGGAGTCCACGTGACCGAAGCAAATAGGTTGTGTTCCTTTGTCGGGAAGTTTGTCAGGTTGACCTCCCGCGCTTCGTAGATCTCGTAGTACTGTGTTCCGATGAGCGGACTTGCAGTCGGTTCCATCTGTAACGCCGGGGGCAGTGCGGCATGAATGTGGGTGAACGGACGTTTGATGCTGGCGTACTGATAGCGCAGCTGTGTTTTCAGCGTTTTAAATGCTGAAGAACTGAAGCCCAGACGAAGCGTGCTTGTATCCGTGTTTCTGACTTCGAATGTGGGTCTCTCAAGGCCTTCGTAGAGATACCCCACACGGAAGTAGGTTCTATGAGCCAGCTTGAGTCGGCCATTGACCTTAAAGTCGAAGACATTCCTGGCCAGGCTGGATCTTGCCCAATAATCAGCTTCTCCGTAAGAGGGATAGGCTTCAGGATATGTCTTTCCTGTCTGGGGGCCGGCATCTCCCGGTACTTCGTTGACATCAACAAACAGACTATCTGAGTCGATGCTCAGATCGCGAACGATTACATTGACGCGGAAGTTCTTCCCCAGGAACCCGGAATACCGTCCACTCAGTAAGTTGGTGTCAACAGCATAATTCGAGGTCTTGTTGCTGTCCTTCCCGTTCAGGTAGGTGCCAATGAGTGCTCCACCATTCTCTGATACCTGTACTCGACCTCTGACCAGGTGACGCCTCTTCTCGAACTTGGGAATCTGGTTGTAGGGAAGTGGGCCATCCTTTTCTTCAAACTGAGCTCTGTTGGTGAAGACCCGTGCACCAGTCGCTGGATGCTGAACTTCGTCATACAAGTTCATTGGTGTCGGAGCGCTTTCCTTAAAGTCACGATTCAGAAATTCGTATCCGACCTTTGCCCTGGCGTTTCCAACCTCGAATCCGGCTCTCCACTCTATGGTTTCCTGATCCATCTCGTTGACATTGGAAACTACGTGGCAGGTCGAGCATTTGCTCATCGTCCTGCCCTGGTAGGTTCCCTTCCGGACTTGGTTCCGGTAGTCGAACTTGAGAGTGACCAGTGATCCCGCTCTGATCCGGTTTGTCCAGCGAGAATCCTGATAGACGGGGCAGTAGTTGATATTCTCATCGTTCGAAGTGTGCCGGACGACGGGTCCTCCTTTAGCCGCATCGAGGTTGACCAGAGGATCGTTGCCCAGACGATGAGGCATTTTGTTGAACCCGAACTTGCTTTTCCAGTAACGCTTCAGATCGATTCCAGCTTCATACTGTTGATCCGCCGGGTCCCCTCCGTACCTTCCGAAGACGTTGTAGCCAATTCCGTTGGAGTATCCCCAGAGGCCCAGGCGGGCTCCAGGTCTCATCCCCTGATTCGCAGGCGTGTACTTGGAGATAACCTCTTGAGAACCTTTTAAATTGTCATAGATACCCGAAATCGATACGAATCCGCCTCGCGTGTGTGCCGGCACAAGTCCCTGCAGTACATCCTGTGGGGCCTGGGTCGCTGCCGACTCTGACGGTTCACTGGATTCAGCTTCGGTGGCTTCGGGTTCAGTCGCTTCCGATTCAACTGCGTCCGTTCCTGCCGACTCGGCCAGAGCCGGAAAGGCCGGCAGAAGAACGAGCAACCCGCCAATAACTATCTGTTTCATTATTGTCTGCATTGCCATTTCCTTTTCTCTAGCGAGTTAAACCTTTTCCTTGGCCCGGCATACTCTGACTGGGCAGGTCAGTTCCATGAACCGCCTGGTGGCATTGAGTACACTTGGTGCCGAAAGCCCTTCTCCATCCAGAGGGTCCCCAGGGATTGTCACTTCCTCCGGTTGGACGGTTAATCGGCTCAGAGATGCCTTCTCTGCCGATATGAAAATGTGCCTCATGGCACTGCAGGCAGAGGAAAGGTTCGTTCTGTTTCAGCAAATTGTTCACCACCGAACCGTGGGGGACGTGACAGGTTCCGCAATCTTCCATCACAGGTGGGTGGTCGAAGACGAAGGGGCCCTGCTTCGAGGTATGACACTCCAGGCACAGGTCATTAAAGCGCTCTTCTGTGCGGATCATCCCCAATTCATAGCCGTGAACCTGATGACAGGAACTGCACTCCATCTTGCCCTCGGGAACGGGGTGTCTCGAGGCAAGCATCATTCTTGCGCCCACTGTGCGGTGACAATCCATGCAGAGCAGCCGTTCCGGTTTCTTCAGACTTGCCCGAACCGGTGCAGGGGTTCTGTCCACCATCCCAGCGACCGTAGCTCCCTCGATCAGAGCAGGTCCCGCAGGATCCGGAGGTAGATTTGGCCCGGTTTGATGGATCTTGTGACAATTGGTGCACGTAATCCCACTTTCTGAATGCTCGCTGTAAGGCCAGAAAGCTCCCATGCCCTCGGTGTGGCAACTGAGGCAGCGCCCTTCCATGCCTTCAATCGGCGCCTCATCTGAGTAAGAGAAGATGTCAGCTGTGTCCAGCGATTCGACGTGCTTGCTACCAGGTCCGTGGCAAGCCTCGCAACCCGCGACATTTCCGCTCAACTCAAAAGAGGCGAGTCGGGCATGAACCGTACGCGTGAACTCGGCAGAGAGGTCCTCGTGACAGTCTGAGCACGCCTGAGAGCCTACGTTGGTGGCACCATCGGGTTGGCCCCTTGCCAGGAGCACCGTCGATGGTACCAGCAGCATGAGTACCGTCAGTAGCTTCAGGGCTACCTTTTCGGCTTGTGTTGCTACTCGCATGAATCCCCTCCAAGAAATACAAATCTCAAGTTTATGAGTACATTCGCAAATCTACATACTAAGATGTAGGTTTTAAATGCAATCCGCGTTCCTATCCGGAAAAGACAGGCTGAAGAAGGTTATTGCTCGAAATGACCCGCTTCGCCGGCCGACTATTGCGGGTTATCACGGAAGTCGACTACGATGATGGGGGCTTTTCGCCCAGTTCGTGGAATGGCTCACCCCCAAGTGGTGCGGCAGCCGTTCGCCAATCGTCAATCGTCTCCCCTTCCGAAAGCCCGGCTCTCTACCCCGTAGTTGGGTTTCGGATGACTTCACTTGCCTGGCCGGGAAAAGGTACACTGGTTAAGGAGAACGTTGAGCGTGTCGGATATGAGTAAACCCAGTTTTGACGCACCGTTAATCCCCTTAGTTGTGGCCTTTGAGAAGCCCCAGGAGGGCATGTCGAAGATCGGGGATGTAGCTCGTCGTCTCGGGGCCGCGGTTCAGACGATTCGCCTGTACGAAGCTGAAGGCCTGCTGATTTCGTTTAAGTCGAGTGGGGGAACGCGGTGGTACAGCGAGGAGGACGTCCTCTGGATAACTCAGATCAAGCGCCTGATTTCTGAGGGCCTGAATTTTGCGGGAATCCGGCACTTGCTGGCGCAGATACCTTGTTGGGCTTTACGACCCTGCCGGCCGGATGATCATGCCCGCTGCAATATGCGGTTTGAAACTCGGGTCCCTTGCTGGATTGCTCCTGAGAAACTGTGCGTTGAAAAGCTGAAGGAGTGCTACCACTGCACAACCTATCGACGAGCCCGGGATTTTGTCGATCTGAAGGTTCATGCCGATATCATTCCGAAGGAAACCGGTGATCGGTAATCGGTAATCGGTGATCGGGGTGGTCGGTAATCGGTTATCGGTTATCGGTGAACGGTGACCGGAGACCGGTGGGGCGGGTGGGTAGTGAGCAGTAAGTAGTAAGCAGTAAACGGTCATCGGCCTGTCCTCCATAGCTTTAGCGAAGAAAGAAGTAAGATCGCGGTCCCCTTCGTCGCGAGCCTTGTCGTGAACCTTGTCGACTCGTGCACCGGGATTCCGAGAAAGCTCGCGATTAAGTTCACGACAAAGTTGGGGAGACACCCCCTTGTCGCAAGCCTTGTCGTGATCCTTGTCTATGCGACCACCACGGGTTTCGACGAAGTTCGCGATTAAGTTCACGACAAGGTTTCGGGAAGAGGGGCAGTTTCTGCTTCCGTGAATATGACCCCGATTACCGATTACCGATTACTGATTACTGATTACCGTTAACCGATTACCCCGGACCTGCCCTCCATAGCTTTAGCGAAGGAGGGTGCTCGAG
The DNA here is from genome assembly GCA_030614585.1 of Acidobacteriota bacterium. Classification (GTDB taxonomy): domain Bacteria; phylum Acidobacteriota; class UBA6911; order RPQK01; family JAPXNP01; genus JAUWTT01. The sequence continues at coordinate 6,781 of JAUWTT010000065.1, read as the reverse complement.
ATCTCAGAAGGGTCGCCGTTGTTAGTGGCACATGGCGCAGGTGTCTTGATCCACGGTGTGGCTCTTCCCGGTTCCCGGTGTGTGACAATCAGTGCAACCGTCTAAGAGTTCGACATGAAGTTGGTGATCGAAATCTCCGCGAAATGAAGACACTGTTTTTTCAAGGATTTCGGCGTGACAGTTCTGACAGTCGGCATCGGGTTCGCTGTGATGGCAGTCCGCACAACCGTCTTCACCAAAGCTCAACAATTCCCCCTTTGCCCTTTCCTCGTGGGGCCGATGACATACTGTGCATCCAAGTTCCCGGCGAACCACGTGGGCTTCGTGGCTGAAATCCCGCCCGAAGGGATTCGCCTTCTGAGTCACGATGTCCTGATGGCACTGTGAACATGGGGATTCGAAAGGAATCTCCGGCCACGGTACTGACAAGAGGGGGCGCCCAATTTCAGTGCGCACTTCGTTGAGTAGCTGGTGTGAGTGAGAAAGCAATGCAAACGCGTACCTCTGATTGTGGATGCCACGTCCCTTCTGTACGAGTTCAACGTTGTAGCGTGCGTCGGCAAGAGCCTGTGATTCAGTTCCCCGGACGAGTGATGCAGTGGACCGAAGTTGTCGGCTCACCGCGTCGGTGCGTTCCTTAACACTTCTTTTCCAACCGAGAAGGACGGACTTATACCTTGGGCCATGACAAGACATGCAGGCGATTTCGGTTGCCTGGACAGATTCTTGTTCGGCTCCAGGCAGCTGAATGTGGCAACCTTCGCAAGCGACACCCGCAAGGAACATTGGGGCAGGCATGGGAGGAACTCCACGGCCTCCCGTTCCGGCATAGAGACTACGCTGGGGAGAATGTCCCATTACGTGACAGGTGGAGCATTCCGTTTGAGAGGTCCGTTCATCCGCATGCAAAGGTTCTCCATGCCGGATCTCTAGGTGACAATGCAGGCAATCAACCTTGCGTTCGGTCACATGCATCCGATGCATCAAGTCGGTTTCCTCATAAAGAGCAAGCCGTGTGGGATCATTGTGGCAAGTGAAACACCGTTCACGTGGCACTCGCCCATCCTCAGGAGTCAATCGACTAGCGTGACACCACTGGCATTTCATGTCATAACGCTGCACATCCGCGTGGTCGAATCGCAGCATCCCTTTTTCGACAACTCGTTTCGGTATGCTGTGACACAGCGTGCAGCGACTCGTCTCTGCTGCACGCTCACCCTTGTAGTGGCAGAGGATACAGGATGAGGCTGTGACGGCAATATGCCGTCCCTGAACGATCTGACTATGACAGGAGGTACACCGCAGCTTCGTGCCTTGGCGCATCTGTGTCAGATGCGGGCCATGGTCAAACAAGACGTCACCGAAGAGTTCCTGTCCTGACAGTAATCTTCTCTGATGACACCGAAGGCAGGATGCGTCGTCAATCTCAGTCCATGGTTTAGTCCCATACGTTCCGGTTATGTAAGAAACAACCATTGAAAGTGCTTCCCACTTCTTGCGAACCTCGTGCGCGACACCCGGCGGAATGTGACAATCAACACAGGGAATCTCTTTGTGGGAGGATGTTTTCCAAGACTCGTAGTAAGGAGCCATGATATGGCAACTGCCGCAGAATTGAGGCTGACTGGAGGTCTCCACCATCAAGACCAGAAGGATCAACCCGATGGCCAGGATCAAGGCCCCGGAGTAGGTGAACCATCGGGCTTTGTGGGAAGCAAGGAACTTTCTCATGCTCGGTGTTTGAGGGCCTTCTGACGATAGTGGTGCAGAATCCAGACTGTCAGCAACAGGTAGAACCAGAAGACTACAAGCAGTAAGCGCCGAAGTCGCAGGTCGGAAAGTTTCCCGTCGATTTCCGCTTCAATCTCTTCAGCCAGAGAACGTGAAAGGCTTGTGAAACGGTCTACATCACTGAAAGAGACAGTATGGACCGCTGGTTCAGCTTCCAGAAGAAAGGTCCGAGCCTCCTCTAGACGAGCGAGATAATCCTCAACGTATAAGGGGACCCTCTCGGCTCTCGCAATTACCTCACGAGCATGTTCGAGTTCCTCTTCCGCACGTGCGAAAAGCACCTCCATCTTCTCCCCGATAACATACTGGTCAGAACCCTGAGCATGGCAGTTCAGGCAAGCTTGAGCCATCTGCTGATACCGAGACGGTTGGGTCTTGTGATGAGCATGGCAGGCAAGGCACTCCGGCAAGCCTGCTTCTACCATGGAACTTGCATGTGGGCTGTCCCGGAATGCCCGAAGTGCAGCCGAGTGACAGTTGCCACACATTTTACCCACATCTCCAACTCCCGCCGGCGCAGCTCCGTGTATTCCGTGACATCGAGAACACTCTGGCGCGTTTGTATTTCCTTTCTCGAGCAACTCCCTGGCATGCACACTCTCTAAATAGTCCTGTAACTGATTCGCCTCTGTGCCGGCATCCGCTTGCAGCCCACCTTTACCATGGCACTGCCCGCAAGTCTCGGGGATGTTTCGAATGAATGTTGGACTGTTCGGATCCTCCGAACGCAGGATTGTGTGGGTACCGTGACAATCCGTACAGACGGCAACGCTTTCATTGCCTTCCACAAGTGCAAGGCCATGCCCGCTCGTCTGGTACAGAGCATACTGATCGGTTGGAAGGTTGTAAGCTCGCATTTGAGCAGGATCTGCATGACAACGAGCGCACAAGCGAGGAATCTGTTTCCGACTTTGAAGGCTTTGAAAATCACCGCCGTGCGCTTGCTCTTCGTTTATCGCGGCAGGTCTGCCGCCGTGACAATCCGAGCACTGGATGAATTCCTGTGAGTGGATGGACAAGCTATGCTCAACGCGCTCTTCAGGGTGGCAAAGTCCGCACTGTTCCGATTGAGCTCCAGCCAGTTGAGCTCCAGTCAGCAGAATCAAGAGAAGAATCATGAGTTCATTACTCTCCTATGTCCAGGACCCTTCCATAGATAGTAAAGAAGATCCAGAGTAAGAACAGAAAGATGTTCACGCCCAACACCAGGGTTCGTCGGGCGTGTGTCTTCACAGCGCGCCGGTCAATCTCGGGTAAGAAAATGAATATAGCGAGCAGAATGACCAGGAGACTGCTGCGCAGAGAAAGTGGGAGCCAAGTCGGAAAGAACTCGACAAACCCGTAAGGAGCCAACAGATACCACGGCATCCGAATGTCGGAGGGAGTCTCGAACAAGTTTACGGGCTCTCCAAAAGGGACAGGCGCCAAGACGGACAGCGTCACGAGAATGCCAAAGATCACAATCACCAGGATCAGGAGAGTATACAGATGAGCTACAAAAGTATGCTTTCCCGGGGTTGTGTCCTCTCCGCGGATTTCACTCAACCCGACACGCCTGATCCCCGAAAAGTTCGCGTAGAGCAGCAGCCAGAACATGAACGGCAGAAGAACCACGTGCAGAAAATAGAATCGGCTCAACACATAGGAGTGACCCTCGAGGCCAGGGATGAAGAATTCAAAGATAGACCCGATAAGAGGAATTGAAAACAGGAGCTCCATTGCACGAAGGCTGGGCCAGTAGAAATCATTGTTCCATGCCAGAAAACGCCCCGTGAAGTCCAGGTGTGTAGCAGTGATCAAGAGCAAGGCCGCAACAACCCAGATCAGCTCTCTTGGTGGACGATACATTCCACGGAAGAAGAACCGCAGCAAACGCGCTATAAGAATGACGATCAGTAACTGGGCTCCCCAAATGTGGATCTGTCGAACGAACCATCCAAAGTCGACGTCTCTGACAATAATCAGTACGCTCTCATACGCTTCGTCAGGTGTAGGCCGGTAGTAGAAAGCGAGCAGGACGCCCGTTACAACCTCAAACAAGAACAGGATCAGCGCCAGGAGTCCCAGGACTCGAGGCCACCGAGAATAGGAGGGCATCGGCTTGCGGAAGGCCTCCCGGAGAGCCTCCGCAATTGGCTTGCTAGTATCCACCTCCGTGTAAAACAAGCCGAACATCGTCAGCATCGAGAACAGTTCAGTCAGATTGACACGCCGTTCAATCCAGTCAATGACCCTGAGAAACCTGCTTGAAGAAATCGACATAATCTCTGCTAGGTGTATATGGTTATTGATGTATCAGAATCTCTCCTCTTCGGACTTCCACTCTCAACGTGGATAGCGGCTTGGTGGGCAATCCTGATATCACATCTCCTGTTGCATTGAAGACGCCGTTGTGACAGGGACATACAAAGGTCCGATTCTGTTGATTCCAGTTCAGAACACAGCTGAAGTGGGTACAGAGGGCAGAAACAGCAATCATCTCACCGCTGAGCGTCCGCACTACATGGAACGGTGAACTCCCGTTGCGAACCAGGCGAGCCTCCCCAGGATTCAGAGAGTCGGCTTCTCCCGCACGAACGATGTTCAAACCTGCGGAGCGGGGTAGTGAGGGCGCCCTTATATAACTAGCAATGACACCGATGATTCCGACTCCCCACAGCGACAGGAAGATCCTGGTCAGCCACTTGAAGAAGGTTCTCCGATGCGGTTCTTCAGGTTCTATTTCGGTACTCATATCTTCCCCACGCTCCCTGGCTTTCACATCTCATGCAAAGATCTGCTTTGGTTCCTGAACAAGTTTCTAGCAAAACCGAGTGCTGGTCAATCCAGCGGGGACTTTTTAGAGAACTTACCGGCAGTCTTCATATGAGTCTAGATTCGTTCTAGTCGACCGATTCTGTGTTGTCTCGCTTCTGAACTTGAGCGGCCCGGACACCAGGAACGCCATAATCATCGAGGCTGCAAGCTTCTTGCTTAGTGTCCGTTCTGTCCCGCTGGTCACTCTGCAAGAACATCTGAGGCGGCACTCACTCCCGAGCCGGCGGAACATCGGAAACCCTGGGAAGTGAGGCACTTTTCCAGAGCGTGCAGAAAGTACAGCACATTCTGCGCCTTACTCGTTTCCCCCATGAGCCCTACCCGCCACACCTTTCCTGCCAGATCACCCAACCCTCCGCCGATCTCCAGGTGGTATTTGGAGAGAAGTTCCTGACGAGTCTGTAAGTCGTTTACCCCTTCAGGAATCACCACGGTGTTTAGGCTCCAGAGACGGAACTCAGGCGACACCTTCATCTCGAGTCCCATGGCCGAAACCCCGGCAACCAGGGCTTGATGGTTTCTTTCGTGCCTGGCCCAACGCATTTCCAGACCTTCTTCAACAATGATGCCGAGCGCCTCTCTCAGCGCATAATTCATCGAGACAGGAGCGGTGTGATGATAGGTCCGATTTTCTCCCCAGTAGTTCTGGACCAGCGTTAGATCCAGGTACCAGCTTTGACATTTTGTTTGGCGAGAATTTAGATACTCAATGGCCCTTGGAGAGGCTGTAAAAGGAGCAAGGCCGGGCGGGCAACTGAGGCACTTCTGAGTTCCGCTGTAGCAGATATCGATTTTCCATTCGTCCACCAGGACCGGATGTCCTCCCAGGGAGGTTACGGCATCGACTAAAAGGAGAGAATCAAAGCGATCGCAGATCTCCCGAATCGGCTCAATCGGCTGAAGTACGCCGGTCGATGTTTCTGCGTGAACGACCGCGATCAATCGGGGCCGGCATTTCTCGGCCATAACCTGGATCTGTTCAGGATCAAGGGGTTCCCCGAAAGGGACCGAGACAACGGTACACTCAGCGCGACAGCGCCGCATCTCCTCGGCAAGTCGCTGTCCAAATACTCCATGCTGTGCAACTAGTACAGAATCTCCAGGTTCTACGAAATTGACGACTGATGCTTCCATCCCGGCACTGCCGGTTCCGGAGATGGGAATGGTCAGCGGATTGGAAGTTCTAAAGACTTGGCGCAGCAGGTCCTGGATCTCGTTCATAATCGCCAGGAATTCAGGGTCCAGGTGTCCCACGAGTGGCCGGCTCAATGCTTCCAGCACTCTTGGTGATACGTTCGAAGGTCCGGGACCCATCAGGATTCGTTCAGAAGGAAAGTGGCTCATTTCAGTTATCTCCGGTTTTTCGTTCGCTCTTCGTGAATGATCGAGAAAATAACATTTTGCGCTTCCAGATAACAGAGCCTATTCCATCCAACGCACCTTTTGGCCGAGGCTCTGTCCCCTGCAATTGCGCGTAACCGCTGCGAATTCTCAGCCCTGCGAGGCAGATGCCCTCAGGCTCAATTCCCAAATCCCAAGAACCAATTCCCAATTAAACCCAAACTTCAAGGTCCATTGTAGGAACCATTTAACCTACTTACATATAGTCGGTTAGAAGCTCTTGGGAAGTCGAGATATTGAGTCCATTGAATCGACCTTGTTTGGGGCTTGGGCGTGGGGCTGATTTCGGCAACACACTCCGTCGGGGAGGCCTCTGAGCAACGACAGTCTTGAGACTCAGGTTGTCTCCCCTAAACTTTGTCGTGAACTTAATCGCGAACTTTGCGGACCTTGTGTGAAATTCTGGTCTCTCACGCGAAGACGCAAAGACCGCTAAGCGCTGAGCGTGCACTCACTACTTAGTGCTAACTGCTTACGTTGTCAACTCCTGACCAAAAGTTGACACCTTGTGATTGATGTTTAGGGTTCACAATAGTAGCCGGCGCCTCCCACTCCGAATCCCCTTCGTCGTAAGCTTTGTCATAAACTTAGTCGATTCCTTACTCCCGGACTTCGACAAAGTTTACGATTAAGCTAGCGACAAAGCTGATGAAGCCACCAGTTCCCGGTTCTTCTTCGTCGTAAGCTTTGTCGTAACCTTAATCGAGTCATCCTCCCGGATTTCGACAAAGTTCACGATCAAGCTAGCGACGAAGGGTCCCTGCCCCAAGAC
>JAUWTT010000588.1 GCA_030614585.1 Acidobacteriota bacterium | reverse complement strand
CCAACTGGTCGAGAATGGCCCTTCCCTTTCTTGTGATCACGGAGTTGTCAATTCCGAAGGGGCAGAACGTCGCACACCGGCGGCAGCCCGTGCAAGAGTAGAAGCTCTCCACCCAGTCAGTTAAGTCTTCCTCGTTGAAAGGGTCGGGGCTTCCGAGCAGACTTCGGAGACTTCCCGCGGGCGTAGCCGATTCCTTAAACACATTACGGATCAAATCTGACCGTACTACTGGGTTGTATTTGGGTTCGGGTTTGCCGAAATACACCGGACATTGGGACGCGCAGGTACCGCACCTGGCACACATCTCCATGTAAAGGCGGAGAACCTTGGGTCCATCCTTAATGGCTTTGACGGCTTTGATTACCTTCTCGGCCTGCTCTTTGGTCATCGCTTCGGAACCCTTAACCACTTCCGGCACGTCCAGGCAGCACCCCTCCCCTTCCGGTTGAGTTGCATTGAGGGGGGAGACTTGCCCCTTGGATGCTTTTCCTTGAGTAGAAATTGAGCTTGTGATTTCTTTCTGTGTCATCGTCTATCTCCTTTTGACCAGAGCCTGTGTGAAAAAGATTCCGCCAAAGTGAAGGATCTTCGAATATGGGATGTATGTGATTAACAACATGGCAAGGAAGGCATGGACCAGAAACGCCGTGTCTGCCAGAACAATTGGTGAAAAAGTCAGTAAGGATGCGGCCCACAATCGGGTCTGCTCCAGATCGAAATGAGGTCCGAAGCGCATCAGATTCCCCGAAGCGATGATCGCGATCAGAAGCAGCGGAGCTATAAAATCGGGGAGATTTGAGATCTCCCTGACTCTCGGTATTACCAACCTGCGGATCAACAACAGTAATCCGGTAGCAAGCAGAAGGATCCCTGCAGCACCCCCAGCTGTGGTAGACATGCTGGCGACTCCCTCGGGTGTCATGCCAAGGGCTGTCAGAATCGTGTCAATTAAGCCTGTAAATACTCGGAGGTGGCCCAGAACAACGAGTGCGAGTGTGGCATGAAACAGCCACGAAAAGGCCCAAAGAGCCTTATCGCCCTTAAACAAGCTGGGGAAAAGAAACGTCTCGGCTAAAATGCCCCGTAACGTCGAATCTCCCGAAGGAAAGAGTGTCATCTTGCCCGGTTGAGGAGTCCTGAACCAGATATAGAAACGATAAGTCATTCCTGCAACAAACGCGATAACCGCAAGATAAGGCAACACAGCACAGACAAGGAACGCAAAAGTATTCACCTTCAACCTCCTGAGTAGAATTGGCTCATCTGCCGCATCGGCTAGAGACAGCCACTTGGTCTGGGAAGTCCGGCGAGACGGTAGGCGCCTCGTGCCACACCACATGGGAAAAGCGTGCAAATCTGGGTCGACGACATGCCCGTATCTTTGCCGATTCTTACAATGGGTGGTCCTTCCCCGTGCTCCTGGTAATAGTCGCGAACAAACTCGATTACCTTCCAGTGATCCGCCGTTAATGGCCCAAGGTCGTTTCGTTCCGCCAGTTCGTGAGCCATCTCCCGATTCCAGCTGGAGATTTCATTTAAGAAACCATCGTTGTCCAACTGTTCGGGTTCCACAACTCGAGTTGTCATCTTTCACCTCCGACGAAGGAGGCGGACGGCATAACGTAGGCCTTACCTTGATCGAGTAAGGTAGCTTGACCAGTCGATCCGAAGGTTCCTAGAATGGGCGGAGTGGTGAGAGCAGGTCCAACTGTTCTTCTCCACCCGGGCTCGGCGGGTTGGTTTGAGCGCCTCCCGTCGGGTCCCTATCTTCGCTCAGAACTTGGTAACAGCTACTTGCCGTCCACCTCCTATGTTAGGCCGGGACAGGCCGGCCAGTTTATAAGTGAGCCAGGCTGTCTGCTGTCGCCTGGCCTTCACCAGTAGCGCCTTGGATGCACTCTCTGATATCCCAGATACTGAATGGGTGCTCGATCCGAGCAAACACTTCCTTCTCACATTCCTCACCGAAGTCTCCCTGTACCCCGGCGATGATCAAACGCACAAAAGGGACTCTCGGATCTTGAAGCAGATGGTTCGTGATATCCCTGGTTTCTTCCTCACCCAACGAGCAGTCGACGACCACGAAATCGGGGCGAAAGTAGTTGACAAGGGTCGAACAGTTGTACTCGCAGTCCGTGACCCTCAGATTGAACCAGACTTTATCGGCTTGAGCCCACAGCGAACTCTCTAGGTCTGAGTCATCCGTAACGACGAGCACATTCGTCACCTGTCCACGAACCTCGCGGAAATAGCCGCAATCTTCACAGCTCTTGCTGCAGAAAAGCCTTGCGTGACCGATTTCAGCAGGCAGGTTTGCCAGTTCATAACATCGCTGAGCACGCATTTGGTAGGCAGCGCAATTCAGGCAGCCCTTCGGTACCTCACCGTTTCCGTGGTGTTCCCAACAGTATCGAAAGTGTCGTTGGACTGCCTTGGAATCGGAGGAGGGAGTTCGCCCCACGGGCGCCATCACCTGCTCTAGGTCTTTCCTGTCAATGCGATGGTGTCCTCCAGCAGTCCGGCGAGCGGAAAGATGGCCTGTACGAATCCATTTCAGCACGGTATCAGGGGTCACAGAACATAAAGTCGCCGCTTGGCTTGTGGTAAGAAACCGACTGCTCATACCTGATTTCCTTAGGCTTTATGGATTTTATGAGTTTATCTTCCTCCTGTTTGAGTTGAAAGTCAATGAAAAATATCAACAGGTTTACATAAGAGTAATCAGGATTTCGTTTTTGATTTTTGTGGTTCCAGGGGATTGGTGGTTAAGGCCTGATTGGACAGGATGCTGGGAATCGGATGCCAGACACCAGATGCCGGCGTGTGGGGCGTGGTCAGGACATAGGTAACACCGATGCCTGAGGCGCGCCGGGAGTCGAATTTCTCCTTCGGGGCGACCGATCAGGGAGTCATCTGCCCAATTCGCAGAGGTGGACGACTGATCTTTAGTGCGTGTTGCCCAAAAGGGCACCCCGCCCAAGTCTGAAGCTCGAAGCTCGAAATTCGAAACAAATCTCAAGCTTGAATATCTGATGACTGAAACGGGCTCAAGGGCTATTTAAGTACTTCGCGAAGCAACCAGGTGCGAAGAGTGGGTTAATCCAACACCTTGAT
>JAUWTT010000387.1 GCA_030614585.1 Acidobacteriota bacterium | reverse complement strand
GGTCTACAACCGAACAGGAAAAAAAGGAACAGGAAAGTAGAATGGCGATTAGAATCCGGCTTCGACTTCTCATTACTCGCTCCTTCGAAGGATGAGGTGAATTGAACTCCCAAAGATATTACATACCAGTAATCGCACAAACACAACCGAGATCGAAGCTCGAAATGAGAAGGTCTGAGGTCCCGCATAATGCAAACCACCAAGGCACCAAGGACACTAAGATAAACCCATTGATCTCAGTGCCTTGGTGGTTTGCATTACCGGAAGATGCGGCAGGAACCAACTATTCACCGCCGCCTGTTAAAGGAAACTACCGTGCCGGTTCCAGAGATCCTTGCCCATGATTTCAGTCGGGAGTTGCTGGGGAGACAGAGAATGGGATTTAGCAATTGCTGAATATTGCGGCATAACGAAACCAGCATTCTGGGAGGGCTACGGTAGTCGGGTTGACAACACTTTGGGTGAGGCGGCGATCAGACGGCTCTTCTATCTACTCTACGAGCATCAGAAGTACGTAGTAATCTCAATGAGTAGTCGACGGGACGATCCTGCGGGTGCGCACCGCTACGCTAGCGAATGCCTCGCCATAATGGAGAACTTCAAACGTACCGGGCGTCCGGCGTTCTAGTCGGTGAGGATCTGTTCCATAGCTGCCATTAAGACGCCCTCGACCTCAGGCGCTACCAGTGAAGCAGTCGGCCCTGTTTCATATCCACCCTGGCTGTAAGCGATTTCAGTACCGATGTATCCGGGGCCATACTCTCCATAGGCTGCCATGGCCACAAACAGGTCCGGACGCATCTTCTGAGCGGCCAGCTGATATTCAACAAAGAGCTCGCCAGGCATGTGGAGTATTTGAGCATTTCCGATTCGCAAGGAAGAGATCTCGGTCTCATCGCCTGCCTGATAGCGGCGCAGCCAGACCAGGTCATTAGCCGCTGAAAATCGATCGGGCGCGGAAGCGGATTCGTCTTCCAGAACTGCTTCCAGCTTCTGCTCATCCAGATGTGAGGCAATAGGCAATCTAACCTTCGTGACTTTCCAACTCAGATCCCCGGAGCTAATCGGATTCTTTTCAGTCCTCGCCCAGGCCGCAGCCATAGCGGTCGCAACTCGGTCGGCTAGAACCTGTCTGTTCTCGTGGGAACCATCATTCCACTTGCCGGCACCAATGTTTCCGCCCGCTCCAGTAAAGTGAATGTGCATTATCCCGGTAGCTTCCTGGCGTTGGTTGCGTGCCATTCCCGGAAAGTCAGGATTTGCCTCGCCTGTGCGGTAATAGCTTTGCGGGTGAGTGGCGTAGTACGTCAACACCACCAGTGGTTTCTCGCCATTCCACAAGCTGACCATCTTCAAAGCCGGGTCGATCACTCCGGTTGGTTTGGCTCGAATCTCCGGGTCTTTACACGCAGTGAAGCGCATATGCTCTACCTTGCCGTCAAGGCCCAGAATTCGACGGTTCGACGCAACCTTTTCAACCTGTGCCTGGCCCAGTCCCAATTGAGAAACCGGCTGAGCCTTCTTTAAGGACTGTCGCAAAGCCACGGCGGCGCGAGACTCGACGTCTCGTGCAAAGGCTGTGTCAAAGAACTGCCGATTAAGTTCATACTTAGCGAGAAGCTCATCGGTCGTAAAGTCACTGCGCGGGGCGTCGTGCTGGTGCAGCGCATGAACAGCCACCCGCTCAACAGACGTACCAGCTGCCTCAGCCAGCGATTGACGGAACGACTGGTACGCGCCATTACTGAGGCCGATCCAGTCGATAGTGCACAAAACGATAGGTCTACCTTCTCCTATCAGCACAAGTCCTCGACAACTGAGTGGAGATGCCACAGCAGTTGTCGAATCATAAGCCAGGGGGCTCCCAACCGGAGGAGATGCGTCGATCTCGAAAACAGCGACCTTAAGTGCCTCGCTCGCCAGCGCCGGGACAGCCAAAAACAGGGGCACCAATGTCAAGATAATAGTCATTCGTGTAAACATAGTTTTTAAACCTCGTGGCCGGTTATCAGTGACCGCTTGTTGCTCATCAATCTTCGCAATTCACAACTCACAATTCAATAGTCAATCTCCACGGGTGGCGTTAGAATAGCTTTACGGCAATAAGTAGGTGTAGAGCTTTTTAGGAAGAACTCCCCAGAAATGGAGGGACTTTGAAATGGGTGAAAAGGATTTAACACGGCGGCAGTTCATAGCTGCAGCGTCAGCGGGTTCTCTCGCTGCTTCCAGTTCCAGAACGGTCCACACTTATGGAAACATAACGGGAGATGACAGCAACCTGGCAATCCTGGGTGGGACACCGATCAGAAGGAACAAGGGTTGGCCCGAATGGCCCTACTGTGATGACGACGTCGTAGAGTCGATAGTAGCTACGACGAAAAGCAGAATCTGGTGCAGGATTCAATCCGCTTCGGGCACGGTTCCCACATGGGAAGAAAAGTTTGCCAATTTGATGGATGCGAAATACTGCGTAGCGACAGGTTCGGGAACGCAGGCTCTTCACACAAGTGTGGAAGCTCTGGGTATAGGTCCGGGCGACGAAGTCATCACCTCACCCTATACCGACCCCGGGACCATCTCGTCGATTATCTCTGCTCGCGCCCTGGCTGTTCTCGCGGACCTGGACCGCGAATCCTATCAGCTGGATCCTGAAGATGTGGAACGGAGAATAACAGAGAACACGAAGGCCATTATGCCGGTCCACATGATGGGACAACCCGCCGATATGGACAGCATCATGAGGATCGCAAAGAAGCACAATTTGAAGGTCATAGAGGATGCCGCTCAGGCCCATCTTTCCGTATACAAAGGCAAGAAGCTGGGAACCATCGGGGACTTGGGATGTTTTAGCTTTCAGTCGAGCAAGACGATTGCTTGTGGTGAAGGGGGAGCGATTATCGGTAATGACGAACAACTCATGGACCAGTGCTACACCGTGCATAACCACGGTACGTCTCGCAGAGGCGTTACCGAGGTCATAGGTCCAAAGTACAGGATGAATGAGTTTGAGGCGGCGGTGCTGTTGGGCCAGTTAGCCGGCGTAGAACAACGCTTCCTCCGGCGTAACGAGAATGCCGCTTATCTGACATCGAGGCTGAAAGGTTTCCCGGGCGTCAGGCCGCAGAAGCTCTATGAAGGCACCGAGAGTGGTTCCTTTTACCTTTACGGTATGACTTACAAGAAAGAGCATTTCAACAATGCCGACCGAGATACTTTCCTGAAGGCTGTAGCTGCCGAAGGTGTGAATCTCGGCGGATATGTGAAGACCGGCCTCCACACTCAACCCTGGGTCGATCACATACTGGATTCCGAAGTTTACAAGAAGATGTATTCCGCGAAGAGGCTCGAGCAGTATCGGGATGAAAGGAGTTGCCCCGTGTGCGACCAGGTCTGCCAGGAGATGGCTATGGTCTGGGCCTCTGGTCCTCTCCTTGGAACCAGGGAAGACATGGATGACATCGCAGACGCAATCCTGAAGGTCTACGAAAACAGGGACCAACTGAGCAGGATATGACTGACATGAGAAACCTGACACCGTTGTTGTCTTTGACTCTACTGATGCTGTCTCTGCTGCTGACGGTCTGTCAGTCGAGAGCGCCGGAAGAAGCGCAAAGTGTGATTACCGAGCCGGAGCCGGCGTTACAATTGGCCTGTCGTATCAACAGTTACGGAGCCTATCAGGAGGCTGCCTGGAACCACTTGCCGGAGATCGGCATCAAACACATCTTTCTGAACATTCCAGCAGCAGAGGAAGTCGAAAATACAAAAAAGCGACTTGCAGAACACGGTTTGAACGTCATTGTGTTACGAGGTGATACCGATCTCTCCCAGGAATCCTCTTTGCGAGAACTGGAATCTCAGCTTGCAATCTGTCAGGACATGGGGGTCGAGTACATGTTTCTCTCACCGAAGCGGCACGGTGCAGCAAAAGAGATCATCTATGACCGCCTGCGAGAGGCTGGAGACATTGCACAGAGGTATGGGGTTACTATCGTCCTCGAGACACATCCAGACCTTGGCACGAATGGGGACGTTCATCTGGAAACCATGAGGCAGATCAATCATCCCAGCGTCCGGGTTAATTTCGATACTGGAAACATCCACTACTACAACGAAGGCACCGACGCTCCCACTGAGCTCAGGAAGATCATCGACTACGTCGCTACGGTGGAGATCAAGGATCACAACGGCGTCTACAATGACTGGAATTTCCCTACCTTGGGTCAAGGCGTTGTAGATATTCCAGAGGTCCTGAACGTGCTGAGAGAATACGGTTACGATGGTCCACTTACCATGGAGATCGAAGGGATCAAGGGTGTGAAATGGGATGAGAAAACGACCAGGCAGGCCATCAAGGATTCGGTGATCTATCTTCGCTCGCTCGGTCAGTTCGATTAGTTTCAGAAAGGCTTGTCAAAGAATGCTACGAAAATCGACTAGAGTTCAAATCTATCTCTGTCTCAGCCTCTTGATGATTCTCAGTTGTTGTGGAGGCGAGGAAGGTGAACTTGACAAGATGCCTAAAACTGCCGGTGCCCCTGAGAAGTTGATTGCCCGCACCTTTGACTCCGGATTCGAATTAGCCCATGACACGTATAACGGTATGGGTGTAGGCAGCGACGGAAAGATCTATTACGTACTCTCTTCGGAGTCACATGAGATCGGTGCACAGATGTACTCCTATGACCCGGTTGCAGACAGCATCCAGCACGTGGGAAATCTCACAGAGGCATGTGGAGAGAAAGGGAAGAAGAGCATT
>JAUWTT010000054.1 GCA_030614585.1 Acidobacteriota bacterium | reverse complement strand
TGAGAAACAGCCAAGTGTTCTGGACGGACGGCACAGCTTTTCGAGGTGATTAGGCCTTTCTTGGCGAGATATTAAGACAGAACCTCTTGCAGCAATCCTGCCTATAAACCAGTCTCTCAGTCACGCACGTGCTTTTACGTGCCCCGCAAGGATCTTTGATAGATCCTTCTATTCAGCCTATATCTGCAGATTGCGGGTCTTTTCTCCCGAAAACTGGCCGAGAAGTGACTCTGATTACCGTAACTGGTTGGCTTAATCTATAATCTTCGTGCAGAGTAATGGCTTTTTTCGACGCATCGACGCCATCGAAGGCTAGAATTGTATTCACTGCCGTCATGATTGCCGGCCTGTGCGTCTTTGTGTACTCATTTCTGGTTTCCTTCTTCAACACAGATCCTCAATGGCTTTTTCTTGTTGCGATCACTGCTGCTGCAGGTCTTTTCCCGGTTCGGCTACCTCTTGTTGGGCGTGGACGTGAGTCTGTCACCATCACTGTAAGTGACATCTTCATCTACGCTGGAATTCTTCTTTACTCTCCAGAGGTCGCGGTACTGCTTTCTGTCTTGGATGGGTTTCTTGCTGCAGTGAGGGCTGATAAATCGAGGAGGGCTTACCGAGCCCTGTTCAATTTGAGTCAGTTGTCATTATCTACATGGGTGGTCGGGCACATCTTCTACCGCCTTGTGGGCACTAGCCCTCCTCTCGACGTGGGGTTCGTAGGAGGGGTTTCGCTCTTCCTGAATATTGGCCTCTGTGCTCTGCTGCACTTCTTCTTTAACTCAGGTGCTGTTGCGTTGGCTTTGTCTCTGGTCACAGGACAGAGGCTCAGAGAAATCCTCTCTGAAAACCTGCTTTGGGCTTCGTTGTCGAGTATCGCGGGAGCGGCCGGTGCGGCTGTCATTTTCCTCAACTTTGAGAGCACGCCTTTCTTCGCTTTTGCGGTCACACTGCCGATTGTGTTGGTCATTTACTACGGTTACAAGATGAATCTCAGCCGCATCAAAATGGCGCAGACCCATCTGGATGAGCTGGATGAGCTGTACCATTCCACTATCACGTCATTGGCCATGGCGATTGACGCCAAAGACCAGGGCACGCATGGAAATGTCCAGAGGGTGAAGGTGATGGTCCTGGGGTTGGCCCATGAGCTGGGGGTGGAGGATGGCAGTGTGCTTAAGGGTCTTCGAGCGGCTGCGCTTCTGCACGATATTGGAAAGCTCGCCGTGCCGGAGTACATACTGAATAAACCTGGAAAGCTGACAGAAGGAGAAGCAGCAAAGGTTCGAAGTCACCCTGCTGTCGGCGCCGATATCCTGGCAACCGTCCCTTTTCCTTATCCGGTAGAGCCTTTCGTCCGATACCACCATGAACGTTGGGATGGACAGGGCTATCCGGAGGGATTGAAGGGTGAGGAAATTCCTTTGGGTGCCCGAATCCTCGCACTTGTTGACTGCTATTTTGGGCTCCGGTCCGATCGGCCATTTCGTCCAAAGCTCAGTCGGGAACTGGCCTTGAACCTGATCAAGCATGAAGCGGGCACTTCGTTTGACCCGACCATCGTCGATAGCTTCCTGGCCAACGTAGACCGGCTGGAGCAAGAGGCAGAGCAGGTTGAACAGGAGCAGTTCTACCCCACGATTCGACCGATTGCCAGCGAGGAAGCGACCGCGGATCTGGCTCCGGATCGACTCCAGGGCACAGTGTTTCACGACATCGCTTCAACCTATAAGGAGATGCAGGCGGTCTATGAGGTGTCACAGAGTATAGGCCGATCGTTGAGCATGTCCGAGACACTCTCCCATCTCTCTGCTCGGATAAAGCGATTCGTTCCTTATGCGTCTTGCGTGATCTACCTGATCAATTCTGAGGATGACCGAGTCATTCCCCACCATGTGGCAGGAATGTACAAGACGATTTTGGAAGGCGTCGAGATTAAGCTGGGCAAAGGGGTCACAGGCTGGGTAGCTGCTCACAAAAAGCCCCTCTGTAATGTCTCACCGGAACCTGATTTTCCCAACCTGGAAGCACTTCGATCAGTGTTCAATAGTTGTTTGGCAGTCCCACTCATGGTCGGAAGCAGCGTTGTTGGGGTCATCAGTCTTTATTCCAACAACAGGAACGCATATACGGATGAGCACATTCGCTTGATGGAAGCGATCGCTCCTCACTCAGCGGCTGCCATTAGCAACGCTATTGTTTACGAGGAAACTCAAGAAGACGCTTTCACAGATCCTCTGACGGGGCTGCCGAACATTCGCTACTTCAACACTTATGTCGATGAAGAGTTGAAGCGGGCGAAAAGACTGGGTTACCCGGTCAGTATGTTGATGATGGATTTGGAGAGGTTTAAGGTAGTCAATGACCGCTATGGCCACCGCAACGGTGACATGCTACTCGTGGAAGTTGGCAAACTGCTGCGTGGACAGTTGCGCAAATCTGATATTTGCCTGCGCTATGGCGGTGACGAGTTTCTGGCCCTCCTGCCCAGTGTCGACAAAGGAACAGCCCGGCAGACCATAGGGCGTATTCAAGCAATCTTCGACGAGATACCACTGTTGAATATCGACGGGAATGAGGTGCTCGTTGGAATCAGCATCGGCGTCTCCACTTTTCCGGCTGACGGGTTGGATCCGGACATGTTGATCGCGGTAGCTGACAGAGCTATGTATAGGAACAAGCTCGAGCGCTCGGAGGCGGAGGAGACGTCCCCACGAATTGTTCCCTTCAAGAGACACAAAGAGTAGGCGAGCCTGAGGACTGGTTTCCTCTTCGTCCTTGTTCTCCATGGTTAGCATCGTCATACCTACTTACAACCGTGAGGCCTGGCTGGCCAGTGCTATCGAGTCAGTTAAGCAACAGAGCTTTCGAGATTGGGAACTCGTAATTGTCGATGATGGTTCCAGTGATCAGAGCTCCAATGTAGTGCGAGAATTGGCGGATTCACGGATCACCTATGTTCGAGTCGAACACGGTGGCGTAAGCAGGGCTCGTAATCTTGGCGTCAGCCTGACACGCTTTCCATGGATCTGCTTTTTAGATAGCGATGACCAGTGGGCTCCGGCAAAGCTACAGCGCCAAATCGAGACAGTAGAAGAGTTTCCTGAGTTTCGGATCGTATACACAAATGAGATCTGGATCCGACGGGGGAAAAGAGTAAACCAGAAGAAGAAGCATCGGAAGTACGGAGGTTGGATCTATCACCGGTGCCTGCCCCTTTGCATTATCAGTCCGAGCTCGGTCATGCTCCACCGCGAACTTCTTGAAGAAGAGGATCTCTTCGATGAGTCCTTTCCCGTTTGTGAAGATTATGAGCTTTGGTTGAGAATTTCGGCTCGTAATCCGGTGTTTTTCCTGGATGAGCCTCTGATCATCAAGTTTGGCGGGCACGACGACCAACTCTCGCGAAGTACGTGGGGTTTGGATGTCTATCGCGTACGCGCGTTGCGCAAGGCTTTGAGGTCGGGGGACTTGACTCCTGCCCAGCAGATCATCACCGAGCGGGAGCTTGTCACCAAGGCTCGGATACTTGCCTCTGGATTTCGAAAGAGGGGTAAGCTGTCTGAAGCCGAGAAGTACGAAAAGCTGATCAGAACATGGTCCTTGAATTCCTGAGCCTGCCCCGAACAATTCGAACCACCAGGTCACGTTGAGTACCAAGGAAACACGCCACAGTCGGGACGCCTATGTTCCGCGTTCGTCGTTTCTGACAAGCTGGAAGCTTATCTTCCTTACGTTGCGGAACCCGTTGTCGGCAGACCAGTTACTGAGGGCCTTTCGGCCATTCTGATTGCGCCTCCTGCGGGTAATTGGAATACGATGCTGATCAGTATATTCGTTTGGTCGAGGGGAACACCGCGCTCCGTTACCCGAGAAAGTTGCAATGTACACGAAATGTACATACAATTAGATCGTGGACTATGAATGGGATTCAGGGAAAGCGGCAGCGAATCTGCGAAAACACAAGGTCGATTTCGCTGACGCTGTGATTGCCCTAGAAGACGAAAATGCGCTCACGATTGAAGATCCCAATCATGACGAGCGACGTTTCAAGACACTGGGGATGGGTCCCTCTCTAAATATCCTGTTTGTAGTTCATTGCGAACGTTCAGAGAACCGCATCCGAATCATATCCGCTCGAAAAGCTGATAGAAGAGAGACCAAACAGTATTTCCAGAGGTTGAGCCATGAGTGAAGATTTCAGTAGAGGCAAGCGGGGTCCGGTCATTAAGCCCGATCCAAACAAAGTGCGTATTACAATCCGCTTGGATGCCGACATCATCGAGCATTTCAAGAAGATCGTGCATAAGGCAGGAGGAGGTAACTATCAAACGCTTATTAATGATGCTCTAAGAGAACAAATTAAGGCGCATGATAAGGGCTTGGAAAATGCGCTCCGGAAAGTAATAAGAGAAGAACTCAAGAAGACAGGTTAAGAGGCATAGGAAATCGTCCGAGTTGACGTGGAAAAATCTTGCGGTGCTTCGTGTGA
The DNA here is from genome assembly GCA_030614585.1 of Acidobacteriota bacterium. Taxonomy (GTDB): domain Bacteria; phylum Acidobacteriota; class UBA6911; order RPQK01; family JAPXNP01; genus JAUWTT01. The sequence goes on along the minus strand of JAUWTT010000054.1, from coordinate 8,344 downwards.
AAAGAAAGCCTCCCAGGGCCGCGCGAACCGATTCGCTCGAAGATGGTCTTTCTATTCGCAAACATCGACTATGGTGAAAATACGCTATCTACTGCTGATTATCATATTGTCGGCCGGCTCACTCCTTGCCGAGCAGCCTAACATTCTATTCATCTACCTTGATGATTATGGCTGGAAAGATGCCCAGTACATGGGATCGGATTTCTATGAAACACCCCATATCGATGCTCTGGCCAGGAAGGGCTTGATCTTTACAGACGCTTACTCGTCCGCTGCTAATTGCGCACCGGCTCGGGCTTGCCTGCTTTCCGGACAATACACCCCTCGCCACGAGGTTTTCAATGTCGGAACCAAGGCCAGAGGACATTCCAAGCACCGCCGACTACTGCACATTTCCGGCACCACCGATCTACGTTTGGATATAGTCACCTGGGCCGAAGCACTGCAATCTGCCGGGTATACCACTGGGTTGTTTGGCAAATGGCATCTGGGAACTCCTCCTGCGGAGCAGGGATTCGATGTCGTCGTGGAAAGAGGGCCTCTGGGTTTCAAGGGGCATCTTGGCCCTAATGGCAGCTACCTGGCAGATGTTCTCACCGACCGTACCATAGAGTTCATCCGTCAGAACGACGAGAAGCCCTGGTGTGCCTACCTTTCTCACCATGCTGTTCACACACCCCTGCAGCCCAAACAGGAATTGCTCGCAAAATATGAATCGAAACCGCCGGGCACCCTTCACAATCACGTGAATATGGCCACCATGATCCAGAATGTTGATGATGGAGTCGGACGGCTGGTGGAAGTGTTGAAAGCGCTGAAGCTTCGTCGAAAAACCGCCCTTGTCTTCTATTCAGACAACGGGGGATATGGTCCGGCCACCGATATGGACCCGCTATGGGGATATAAAGGCAACTATTACGAAGGCGGTATTCGCGTGCCCTTTTTTGTAAATTGGCCGGGCACGATAGTGCCGGGAGAAACGAGCGAAACGATAATCACCGTCGATCTATATCCCACCTTTGTTGAAATCGCCGGCATTGCTCCCCCAGATCAAGTACTCGATGGCCAGAGTCTGCTTCCACTGCTGAAAGGGGAGGTTAATGAGCTGTCTCAACGGCCTTTGTTCTGGCATTTTCCCGCCTACCTCGAAAGCTACAAGGTTATTGATGAACAACGGGATCCACTATTTCGCACTCGACCGTGCAGCATCATTCGGCTGGGAGATTATAAGCTGCATGAATACTTCGAAGATGGGGCCCTTGAGCTCTATAACCTGAAACAGGATATTCGTGAGCAACACAATCTGGCCGAGCAGAATCCTGAGAAGCTGCGGGAGCTCCATCGCATCCTGAAGGACTGGCAAGAGAACATTGGCGCCCCGATTCCAAACCAAGCCAACCCTGAATTTGATCCAGAGGCTGAGAAAGATGCGATCCAGAAAGCCCTTGGAGTTCGCTGACGAAGCCCAGGCACGTGGTGGCGAAAGATCCTTGACGTTCTTGCTGAGTCGCAGGTTCTGTCGGAAAGGCCACAGAATATCAGATTACCAGCATATTTTTCAGGTCAGCGAACCTATTTGCGGTTGGATGGCATCAATACAAAGTGAAACCTTAAAAACTGGTCGATAGATTACATTATGAATATCACTTTGATTCTCTTTCTTCTCACAATTGCTCTTAGTTCTACCGCTGCAGTTCTGATCGCACGAAGGTCGTCCAAAAGTGGAGCCTGGTTGGACCAGATAGAAGCGAAACGCAGCGTGGATCCCAGGAGGTTGCGGAATAGTCTCTAACCCGTAGGCTTCGCAGCTTTGGTTGTGGCGTCGCTAGTCTTCTTGCCCGGCGAGCGGAGCAAAATAGCCTTTGCGATACCGGACATTGATACCACCCCGATCGATCTTGACACGTATCTTCCGGAAACGGCCGTCAGCTATCTTGTTTTTGGGTACGTACGCCAGGTTGTATTGACTGCGCAGTTCTTCCTGGATCTCACGGAAGGCTTTCGACAGCTGGGAGGTTGAGTAGGGGAAGAAGACTCGTCCACCGGTGTTTTCCGTAAGCTGCTTCAGAGCATTGTCGCCTGCATGATCGATGTCCGCACCAAACCGTGTTGTGCTCAAAGCGTAAATTGCAGCCTCCGCACGCTGAGCCATACCTAAAGCACTCTCGTAAGTATGTGTGCTGGTCAGGTCTGACCCGTCCGAAAGGATGACCAGAGTCCTCCTTCCTGTTTCATACAACAGCTTCTGTTCTGAAATCAGATAGATCGCGTCGTACAGTGAAGTTCCTCCGCCGGCCTTAAGCCGCTTAATCTCCTTTGCAAGATCATTCGGGTTCGAGGTGAAGTCATGGAGAAGCGTGACTCCGGTGTCGAACTCTGCGAGAAGAGTCCTGTCCCGAGGAAGCATCACTGAGTAAAGGAAATCCAACGCGGCTTCCTTCTCAAATTTCAGCTTGAGTTTCACGCTCGAGCTGGTATCAATGCAGAGCGCAATCGTCAAAGGCATGTTGGTTTGGCGGCTGAAGTTCGTAATCTCCTGTTCGACCCCTTCTTCGAAGATCCGGAAGTCTTCTTTGGTGAGGAACTTGTTGAATTCTCCCGTTTTCTTGTCGATCACGGTGACCAGAATGTTGACCGCTTCCACCTCGACACGAAACCGTCGGTCATCGTCAGGTCCCTGGCCCGCCACGCTGTTCAGAGCGATTAACGACAGAGTGACGAGCAGTGAGATTTGAAAAACCAACCGTTTCAACGACATCAGTGATTCATTCTCCCAAAGTCGCCTGCAATACCGCAAGTTCAGGCGGGAGGGAAGCTCTGAAAGTCATTGGGGCCTGGGTGTCAGGATGAACTATGGTCAAGGCTGACGCATGCAGGAAAAGTCGGTCAAGTTCCTTGATTACCTTGGCCTGGCTCGCGTCGATCAGACGGAAGTAGCTTTTCCGCGAGTATGTCTCATCCCCGACAACCGGGTGGCCGACATGGTGAAAGTGCACGCGAATCTGGTGGGTTCTGCCAGTTTGTGGATACGCCTCAACGGAACTGAATCCTGGCAGGTATTCAACGACACGGTAGCGGGTCTGGGCCTCGCGTGGCTTACGCGTTCTAGGTGAAATCTTGGTCCGAAACCGCTGGTCTCTCCCTATTGGGAGGTCGATGAGGCCTTCTGAAGGCTCAAGCCGACCGAAAAGCAGTGCTCGGTAAGTCTTTTCGACAGTCCGTGACTGAAACTGACGCGCCAGAAAATCGTGCACTTGCTCGTTTTTTGCAATGATCAGGACACCGGAAGTTCCTTTGTCCAGCCTGTGGACAATTCCGGGCCTGGAGGCTTCCTTCCCGCTGATTCCCTGGAAATGGAAGGCAAGTGCGTTTGCCAGCGTTCCCTTCCAGTTTCCGGCTCCCGGATGGACCACCATTCCAGCAGGTTTGTTGACCACAATCACCGCTTCGTCTTCGTGAAGGATGTCGATCGGCAGATCCTCCGGGACAAGCTCGGTTGGCGAAGGAGGCATTGGTTCGACTCGCGCGGTCTGCCCGGCACTCAGTTGATAACCTGGTTTTCGGGGTTGGTCTTCAACCCAGACTCGCTCGGAAACGATCCAGCGTCTGATCTGACTACGGCTGACGTCACTAAAGTGGCTGGCCAAAAATGTATCGAGACGCTGACCTGCTGCTTCTTCGCTGATCACGAGCAGCACCGGTTCAAGCACCTTGCTTCCCGGCCTTCCTTTTCAAAACAAAGTATGCAATCAGGGCGGTCGGCACCAAAAGTACACTTATGAACTGCGAGGTAGAGAGCAGTTCCCCAAAAAGGAAACCGCGACCTATATCGCCTCTGAAGAATTCCAGATTAAAGCGGAGCACTCCGTAGCAGATCAGGTAGAGGCAGAAAACCTGGCCAGTAAACGTCCGTTTTCCAAAGAACCAGAAGAGAAACAGAAAGAGGAGAAGGCAAGAGCCGGACTCGTAGAGCTGGTAGGGGTGAAGCGGTACGTTGAGAGGCACGCCGATTTCACGATGAGCGTATTCACTGGTGAATGTGACCGCCCACGGGAGCGTCGTCTGCGTGCCGTAGTCACAACCTGCGGAGAAGCAACCGACCCGACCGATGGCCTGACCCAGTGGGATGGCCGGTGCCGCTAAATCAGCAATTCGCCAGAAGGAAAGATTCTTGTGCTTCCTCAGAAACAGAAAGGCCCCAACCGTTGCGCCAAGGAGTCCTCCGTAGAAAACCCCGGCGGCCTGTAAGAACTCGATACTGAATAGGCGGCTGGGGTTGGAGAGATAATAGTCGAGCGAGGTCAAGATCAACAGCAGTTTGGCACCGATTATCGAAGAAATGATAATGATGAAGCCCAGGTCCCAGGCGAATTTTCTGGGGACACCATCCGATTCCGCAAGGTGAGCCATCACCGCGATCGCAACCAACAGGGCAGTCGCCAACAGAAGCCCGTACGTGTGGATGGGAAGGGGACCGATATCAAATAGCTTCGGTAACATCTGTCCGTCCTGTCATTGAGGACCGATTCTCAGAACCCGGCTCGAGGCGAGCAAACAATTATTTGTGGGCCTCTTCGGCCTCTTTTTTCGCCTGCTCGATAACCTTCTCAGCCAGATTGTGCGGCACGACATCGTAATGGGACTGCTGCATATGATAGCTTCCCCGGTCTCCCGTCATGGAAGTGAGGGTTGGCTGATAGTTCAGCATCTCCGCCATTGGAACCTGAGCTCGAATGACTTGAGTACTGCCCTTGATGTCCATGCCCTGAATTCGCCCGCGCCGGCCGTTGAGGTCTCCCATGATGTCACCGGCGTTTTCTTCCGGAACGTAGACTTCGACGTCCATGATCGGTTCCAGGAGAACCGGCCTCGCCTTTTCCATGGCCTTCTTGAAAGCTATAGCTCCAGCGATCTTGAAAGCCATTTCTGACGAATCGACATCGTGGTAGCTGCCGTCATAAAGAACTACTTTGAAATTCACGACTGGGAATCCAGCAAGAAAGCCCTTCGAAGCTGCTTCCACAATCCCTTTCTCGACAGCCGGAATGTAGGTTCTTGGAATCGCGCCACCAAAGATCTTGTTTTCGAATTCAAAACCGTCGACACCAGAAAGTGGTGCCATCTTGATTTTGCAGTCTCCGAACTGGCCATGTCCTCCGGTCTGCTTCTTGTGTCGCCCCTGAACATCGGCCGAAGCGGTAATCGTTTCTCGATAGGGGACCTTCGGAGTTTTTAATAAAACGTCCACGCCGAATCGCTTCTTCAACTTACCTACAGAGACTTCGATGTGCAGCTGGCCGCTGCCTGAGAGCAGGAATTCATTCGTCTGCTGATCCCGGTCGAACCGCAAGGATGGATCCTCTTCCATGATTTTGGATACTGCGCTTCCAATCTTCTCTTCATCGCCACGGGAAGCTGGTTCCACGGCAAAGCTGATAGCTGGTTCCGGATAAATGACCTCCGGGAACAAAACTGAGAATCCTCGATCAGCCAGCGTATCTCCAGTCTTGGTTCCCTTGAGCTTCAGAACTCCGCAAATATCTCCGGCAGCAACCTCTGGGATTGCTTCATGACTCTTCCCTTGAAACACTTGGAGCGTCCCCACCCGTTCATCCATATCCTTGTTGAGATTGCGCAAGACCGAATCAGACTTAAGACAGCCCGAGTAGACCTTCAACAAAGTAATCCTGCCGGCAAAGGGATCCGCAAGTGTCTTGAAGACAAAAGCGGCAGTAGCTCCCTTTTGATCAATCTTAACTTCTGCAGCTTCTCCTGAACCGGCCTTGGCTGCCTTAACAGGCTTTCTGTCAACAGGGGAGGGGCTTAAGGATACAATGGAATCCAAAAGAGACCTGACGCCAACGTTATGAGAGGCCGAGGTACAGAGGACCGGGTAAATCCTGCCTTCACTGATCGACTTTGATAGCCCCTTCTGCATTTCGGCTTCGGACAACGTCCCGTTTTCGAAGAACTTCTCCATCAGTTGATCATCGCTTTCGGCGATCATTTCGATCAGTTCTTCACGCCGGGTTTCAACCTCGTCCTTCAGCGCTGCAGGGATCTCCGCCTCTTTAGCATCTCCTTTGCCATCCCAGGCAGATAAGAAAGCCTTGTTCTTGACCAGGTCTACGACTCCTTTGAAGTCTCTCTCCTTACCAACGGGAATTTGGATCGGCACCACTTTGCGTCCGAATGCCTTCTGGCACGATTCTAAGGCCCTCGCAAAACTTCCATTGTCCCTGTCCAACTTGTTGATAACGATGAACCGGGGGACCTCGTACTCGGTAGCGTAATCCCAGACGACCTCTGTTTGGACCTCGACCCCGGAAACTGCGTCCACTACAACGAGAGCTGCCTCAGTCGCTGTCATTGAGGACTTGGCATCCAGAATGAAGGCACGGTATCCGGGCGTATCGAGGAGGTTGATCTTGGCCGATTTCCACTCACAGTGGGCTAAAGCAGTGTTGATCGTGATCTTTCTTTCGACTTCGTCGTCGTCATAGTCAGTGATTGTGGTTCCGTCTTCAACTTTGCCCAGGCGGTTTACAGCGCCCGAGGTATAGAGGATCGCACTCACCAAGGTTGTCTTCCCAGCATCTCCATGGCCGACAACACTCAGGTTGCGGATTCTCTCGCTTTCGAATACCTTCATTCGAACTCCTTTCTAGGGTATAGTGAAGTCCGAAAATGTAGCATAGGTGGTTGTTCTTTTCAATTTTGTAACTCCATGGGATTTCGTCTCCTTTTCGTTCTTTGCGCTATCTTCTTGTCCCAGATGTTGAGTTCCTGTTCAGGAACTCTCGCTGAGGGGCAATCCATAGATGGTGAACTTGCGATGGAACATGTCAGGCAGATAGTCAGTTGGGGCCCCCATCCTCCCGGGAGTGAAGCTCAAACAAAGGTGGGTGATTACCTCGTCTCCACCTTGAAAAGCTTCGACTTGCAGACCCATGAGCATCGATTCGAAGCGCTCACTCCGTTGGGACGAATTGAAATGAGGACCATTTGGGCGGAGGTGAAGGGGACTACCGATTCTGTGATCGTGTTGGCCAGCCATTACGACAGCAAGTACTTCGAGGAGTTCGAGTTCGTTGGTGCCAATGATGGAGGTTCGAGTACTGGTGTGCTCCTTGAGTTGGCCCGAACACTTTCTGAAAGCAATCCGACTCCTTTTACGCTGTGGTTTGTCTTTTTCGATGGTGAAGAGGCATTTCGAACCTGGACTAGTCGCGATTCACTCTATGGCAGTCGAGAATTCGTAAGCCGGCTGGGTAAACAGGGGAAGCTCAATAAGATTTCCGCCTTTATCCTGCTCGATTTGATCGGCTCTAAGAACGTAGTTTTGAGACGAGACCAGAATTCAACGCAATGGCTCAATGAACTAATCTGGAAAAAGGCTGACGAGATGGGGCATTCCGATGTATTTGCCCCAAGAGGCTGGACTGCTGCTGTTGACGATCACACACCCTTTGCGGAGCAGGGGATTCCTGTAGTTGACCTGATCGATTTGCGCTACGCCCATTGGCATACTTCCGGGGACACGCTGGACAAGCTTTCATCCCGGAATATGGAGATCGTGGCTAACGTTGTGCTCGCCGGCCTTCCCGAGATTGCTTCTGAGTTGAAGGAGAAGCAAGATCGGTAACCCACCATTCTCCTGCAGGTCCGGATATCGCAGCTGGCTACTGCTTCCCAGCCTGGTTCTTGTTTTGAACCTCATCGGCGCTCTCTCGGCACAGGATCAAGAAAAGCCGCGTAAGAGAATTCGTGACTATGGTGTCCGGGTGGGGGTTCTGGAACCGGGCAACTGGAATGCGATCACGGATGTAGAAGGCGTTCGCGTCGGCCAGTTAACTTTAATAGAGGGTCAGGATGTCCGAACGGGAGTCACGGCGATTCTTCCGCACGGTGGAAACATCTTTTGGGACAAAGTGCCCGCTGCGATCTACGTCGGCAATGGGTTCGGAAAACTGATGGGAATCAGCCAGGTCGCGGAGTTGGGGAACATTGAAACTCCTATCCTGCTGACGGCCACTCTTAACGTCCCGAAGGTAGCAGACGCTCTCATCGAACACACCTTGAGCCTTCCTGGGATGGAGAAAGTCCGATCCATTAATCCTATAGTGGGCGAAACAAACGATGGGACGCTCAATAACATTCGACTTCGTCCTTTAGGAAAGGAACATGTCGTCAGGGCCCTGGAGAACGCCCGATCGGGTCCTGTCGATGAGGGGAATGTTGGGGCCGGTACCGGTACCATTTGTTACGGGTATAAGGGTGGAATTGGAACTTCATCCCGTGTTTTGCCCCAGGAGTTAGGTGGCTTTACGGTCGGTGTGCTTGT
>JAUWTT010000289.1 GCA_030614585.1 Acidobacteriota bacterium | reverse complement strand
AGGAAAGTCCGGACCGCAGTCAAGAAGAAGAAGATGGGCTGTTGAGCATCTTCTTGAATGGAATTTCAGCCTGAACGAACTCATATGCTTCGACATCGTGTCTAGAGAGGAATGCACTGACCGGGCACTGGAGCGAATGAGTATCGACAGGAAGATAAGTGGAGAGAATTGGCCATGAAGATAGTGAGAACCGCTCTCTTAGGTGGTTTGGCAGCTTGGGTTCTGTTGGGATCGGCGAATGGCGAGTCTCGACTGATATCAAGATACTACCGGGATGAGCCCACACGCTCGGTAGTGATTGACGCGCCCCGGCTGGAAGGACGGCTGGAAGGTGACACGCTGCATTTGACTGAAGCAGAGGTTATCAGGATGGCTCTTGTCAATAACCTGGACATCAACGTGGAACGACATGCCAGCCTTTCCAGGGCCTGGGATGTCACTCTCAATGAAGCGTTCTACGACCCGAAAGCTGTCTTCGGATTCAATTGGGACAGGCAGGTTAACCCCACGATAAGCATACTTCAGGGAGGCGCCAGCGTCACCGATGTTCTGACCAACTACACCCTCGGATACCAACAGGCGTTTTCAACTGGAACCAGCTTTGAAATCTCTTTTCTTGGCAACCGTAATCGAACAACGAATTTCTTCACCAGTCTCATTCCCGCGATTCGGACCGAGTTCTCAGTTCTCTTGAGGCAGGACTTGCTTAGAGGTTTCGGCAAGGCTGCTGCTGAGTACGAAATCGAAATAAGTCGAAATAACGAAGACATCACGGCGGAAGACTTCCGAGAGCGAGTCACCGACATCATTGTTCAGGTACAGGATCGTTACTGGGAACTCGACTATGCCGTCAATGATCTGGAGGTGCGGCAGAAGGCCTTGGAGTATGCCGAGACCGTTCTGGAGCACAACCAGGCACGGTTTGAGGTCGGCACAGCATCACGGCTTGAAGTGGTGGAAGCTGAAGCCGAGTTCGCGGCAAGAAGAGAAGAACTGATCCGGGCTCAGTTTACCTACCGGCGAGTTCAGGATGCCCTGGTTCAGATGATATCTGATTTCGAGGATCCCTGGCGGTTTAAAGGTGAGATCGTCCCAGTGGTTGATTTCGACGTTTCGGATTCTGCTGAGGAACCTTTCGAGAAGTTGATGGAACTGGCGGGCGAACTGCGGCCGGAAATCCAGCGCGAGGACCTGAACATAGCAAATTTCATGGTGGGTCTTGAACAATCTAGAGATCAGCTTCGCCCGACACTGCAATTAATTGCCGGGTATCAGTGGTTCGGCCTTGGCGGCAACGAGATCGTTCGCGATTATTCGGATGGCGACTTCTTCAATGCGCCGATCATCGACATCATTCCTGGCGGTCTCGGGGATGCGATGTCCCAAATGTTAGGTGGTAGTTTTGGTGGCTACGTTGTGGGGCTCAATCTGCAACTTCCGATTAAGAATGTTGAGGCACGTGCTGTCAATGCGAAGGCTCAGATCAACCTGAGACGAGCTGAAATGAGTAAGCAGTCGATCCGTCAAAAGGTAGGTCTTGAAGTAAGAGACGCATTGACCCAGGTTCAAATGAACCAGGCCCGTCTTGAGGCCTCGCAGGCCACCGTTCGAGCGGAGTTTGAGCGGTTACAGGGCGAGGAGGCCCGATTCGAGGTGGGGATGGGAACCACCAGGTTGCTGATCGAATCGCAGCGAGATTTGCTGACCGCAAAATCAGTGGAAGTGAGAGCACGGACCGAATTGATCAAGAGTCACGCTTTACTGGACAGGGCGGTCGGAAGAACGTTCAGGAAGCACAATATCCGGCTCAACGACGCTCTCAAGACCAATGTCCATGATCCAGTGGCCCGGAACGGTTTTGGGAGACCGTAGGGGGTGTGTGGCCAAGAATCGGAGTCCTTTGTCGCGAGCTTTGTCGTGAACCTTGTCGATTTGACCACCAAGGTTTCGAGCAAAGTTCACGATCAAGATCACGACGAAGTTTGGGGTGCTAGCTTGGTGCTCTTGGTGTCTTTGTGGTGAGTACTGGATTCGCCCCGGCTAATTCGGCTTAGAGGTGAATGACTTCTTGCCAGGCCCCGTTTCCTTCTCCGTCTGGGCGCGGCGGAACTCCTCCGCGGGTGACATCTTTCCGTAGACGTCACGGCGCTCGATTCGGATATTCTCGATCGTGTCACCAGTCCGAGACTTACTCAGGTCCTGTGCCACCCGTTCTACAACCTGCAGGGAACCGTTGGGAGAGGAACGGGTCTGAAGTTCCTGAACACTCTGTTTGGTTCCATCCCTGAGGGTCACTTCCGAGAGCTCAATTCGTTCCACCACGTCCATCTTTCCGCGGGAGTTTGGTTGGTAAGTGTCAATCGTCCGATGAACTCCTCCATCCTCATCTTTCCACTCAATACTGGAAATCTGGCTCTTCAGAGAGAGCTCTCCAAAAGGACTCATCTCATAAACGGTTTCCTGCTGAATTGTCTCACCCTCGTTTTCCTGGATCGTAGCTGAGCGCTGCTCGACAACACTCCAACGGCTATTGAGATCCGGTTCCTCGACAATTCGCTCTACGCGCACCACATTATCGGTGCCCTTTCGTTCGGTTTGCCGAGTCCTGTAAACTGTTGTCAGATTACCGGTGGGCCCCGGTTTCAGGACACTCGAGGTAGTTTCCCAATTATCTTGACCCAGGCTCCTGGTCTCTTGGCGCTGCTGGCGCCAGACTTGCATCCTGCCATTCACATCGACCTTGGATCTTGTCTGGACAGCCTCCACCCTTCCATCGGGAAAGGTCCGCAGCTCAACTTCAGTCACGTCTTGAAGCTTCCGGCGGCCGTTTGCATCCGGTCGATACACCCGCTCCACCGTCTTGACCGTCTGTGAGTCGACTTGAACCGTCTCACGTTCCACCTCGGCTCCACGGTCGATCTGGTTCGTAAGATTGAGTCTGCCCAGCTCGCTCGTGCCAAGAACCTGGCCGTTCAAGGTGGATTTCAATTCGAGCCAGTGAAAAGCCTGTCCGGGCTTGGATTCTTCCTTCTCTTCGGCCTTACCTGCTTGAATCAGGGCAGCCTCCCCTAAAAGAAGGCAAGGAGTCACGAATAGAACAAGTATCTGTGAAAACTTGAATCGCATTGCCATCACCTCAAGGCTAACACGTTAACATTTGGCTGTGTCTGCTCTCCGCAGCTTACTCTCTTCAGCTTGCCATGTTCTGTGACGTGAGTCCACTTCGCAGAGATAATGCAAACCACCAAGTCACCAAGGACACTCAGGTAAGTCCAATAATCTGGGTGTTTCTTGGTGTACTTGGTGGTGAATTCATAATTCACACCGGTACAAACTGTAGGAAGCCGCTATCAGGGTCGATTTTGGAGATTCGCGCTTCGATCACCGCTCCAAGTTCGAGGGTGCCGGGGCACGAAACAATACCTCTTGTAACCAAGTCAGTTATTTCGGCCAGATAGCCGGAGGAAACACTGCGAATGATCACGACCTCCATGGTCTCCTCTCGGCAGTGTTCTTCAAGGTATTTAAGCAGGTACATACGGTTTGCCCTGCGCTCCAGTCCCTTCAAGTCGGCGTCTGCGGCTTGCAGGGTTCCCAGTATTTGCAGCATCTCCTGGGGATCATAGGGCAATGGACGGGAAGCCAGGTGAGAGGAAAGCTGGCGCTGCAACACCAAATCTGCATAGCGCCTGATAGGTGACGTCAACTGGGTATAGGCGTCAAGGCCTAGTCCAAAATGCCTTTGGGGAAGCAGTGACAATTTTCCGGGCTCGAGTTTCGAGAAGATTTGATTGGCCAGCAGTGGGTCATAGGAAGTCATCTGAGGGATTTCACCATCCGGGGGGTTCTGTGCACGATAGATAATCGGGAGCCCGTTGTCCCGGGCATATTCTGCCGCCAAGGAATTTCCTAGAATCATCAGCTCGCTGACGAGTCTTCGACTCGGGGAGTCAGCCTTGATGATCTTGAGCTCGATCTTCTTGTCCTTTAAGACGATCTTCAGTTCGGGCCGTCTTATTACCAGGGCTCCGTTGTCAATCCGGCCTTGAAGAAGGGAACTTGTGACCCGATCCAGGAGCTCCAGGTTTGCTGCTATTCCCTCGCTTTCTTCTGAGTCGAGGAGGTCATCGGCTTCATCATAGGTCAGTCTGTTTGAAACCCGAACCTCGGCAAGAACGATCTGGTAACTCTTCAGTGAGAGATCGTCTCCAAATTCGACCTGAAACATGGCGCTGGGCCGGACCTCACCGGCTCGGAGGCTGCTGAGATCGTTCGAAATTCGGTCCGGGAGCATCCGGATCGTCTTCTGGGGCAGGTAGAGAGACGATTTTCTGCGAAAAGCTTCGCGATCGAGGACGTCGTCCTTGGAAACGAAGTGCCCGACGTCCGCAATGTGAATGCCGACGGCAATGCCATCCGGAGTCTTCTCTACAGTCAGGGCGTCGTCGATTTCTTCGGTGTCCTCATCGTCAATGGAAAAGATGAATTCCCGCTCCTCCCTGACGCGTGAGTCCACAGACGTGTAGGCTCTTAGCCGGGCACACTCGTCCAGCGCGGGCTTGGAAAACAGAATCTCCACACCGGCTGTCAAAAGGAATCGATCGGCATCGGGTGGTACCTTCCCGGCCGCCGAAAGCACTTCTACAGCAGCGACTTTGGGTGAAATGTCACTGGCGACCTCGCTCAACCATTTCAGAACCTCTTCGTCTGAGTCGTTCTGCAGGAAACCTTCGATTCGACGCAGGACCAGTTCCTGTTCCTGAGTCAGTTTGAGGTCGGGGACGTTGTCGGAGTGGAGTAGTAACTGAATCCACTCGACCGTTCGTTTTTGCAGCGCGTCCTTTTTCTCACGACTTTTGGACGCTTTGATCAGTTCTTCAACCTGCTGCCGTTTTCGCACGACCACGGAGCCGGCTCGCAGTTTGAAATGGACAGGATCGTCCAGGATGGACCTCAAGATGGCCGACTTCTTCGGTCCGCTACTCTCTCCGAAGTAGATCTCAGCTAGTTCGCTGGTTTCGAGTTCGGAATGATCTCCCTCGACCGTTTCCCAAAGGAGCGTCGTGTCTATCTCCTCTTGGAGTTTGGCCACGCTCTTGAGGAACTCCCTGGCGAAGCTGCTGAAGTCGCCGGCAGCCACGGTCTCGGTGTGGAGTATGGGTGCCTGTTTCAGGGAGATCTTGCGTTGTTTGCCGTTCTGATCCGTTATTTGGACTTTGGAACCACCGTGTTGGGTAACGAGTCCCAGCTTCAGTGTGCCTGAATCGAGGAATTCAAGAACGTTGCCGGCATGCTCCATCATCATCGGGTTCATTATAAGGGGTGAGGGCGGGGGACTGGGAACTGGGGGCTGGAGAAGGACGAAGTGCGAAGTTCGAACTAGACGCAAGACTCAGGACCCAAGACCCTACCTAACACCTGAGAAGTGAGAAGTCTGAAGTGTGAAGTTCGAGGTTCGAAGTGCGAAGTAGTGAGTAGTAAGCAGTGTAGAATCGGGAACAAGGGGATGGAGACTTGGCGCTCGGTAACTTCGTTGGTGCTCGGCCTGTCCTCCGTAGCTCGAAGAGCGAAGGGGGATGCTCGTTGGCTTCGTCTTGCGCGCTCTGCTGGGAAGGAGGGTTCTCTTACCTGTGGTGTCAGCAAGACTACGGAACTCAGAGTATTACCTCCCTTATCGGATCGAACTCAATCCGCTTCTTCTCAAGATAAGCGATGTTTCCGAGATGT
>JAUWTT010000431.1 GCA_030614585.1 Acidobacteriota bacterium | reverse complement strand
TCCCAGTTCCCACTGAAGGGCTCTTTATGGTAGATTTGCGCTTACATTTTTTCGGCTATGAAACTGGTAATTTCAGTTTCTACCGTGGCAGAGACAGATCGATCCGGCGACTGTAACGAAGCTCGTTTCCGGTTTGTTTTCTTCGAGGTGATGTGATGACGAAGCAACAGAGAGTCGAAGTTGTGTGCCCCTGTTGCCAGGCCAAATTGACTGTGGATGGGAAGACAGGACTGGTGATCCACAGTGAGGCAATGAAATCGGCCTATTCCTTTGATGAAGCTCTTGTAAAAGAGAAAGAACGGAAAGCAAAGAGTGACGAGTTGTTCGCCAAGGCGTTCGAGGACGAGAAGCACCGCCGGGCGAGCTTGGAAGACAAGTTCCAGGAGGCTTTCGACTCGAAGGATGAGTTAGACGAACCTCCGCCTCGGCCATGGGACCTGGATTAACTGCCGGCCTGCCATCAACCGAGTCAATTCCGCTGGTCGAACTTGAAGTGACGACTCAATAGAAGATTTGTGCTTTTTCGGAAAGGATACGATGAGAAGTACACTCCCGGATTTTGAACATATACCCGCGCGAATTCGACGTCTTGGAGAACTGGCCTACAACGTTTGGTGGTGTTGGAACGCAGAAGCACGGCACCTTTTCAGATCGCTGGATCGAGCGACCTGGCGGCAAACCGAACAGAACCCGGTCAGAATTCTGCGAGAAATCTCCGGTGAGCTCTTCGAAGCCGCATCCCGGGATCCTGAGTTCCTTGGCCTCTACGACCGGGTCACAGCCCGCTTCGATCGGTACATGAATGCATCTGATACCTGGCACAGCCAATCTCGACCCAACAAACCTGAGGAACTGATAGCGTATTTCTGTGCCGAGTTTGCTCTACACACTTCTGTGCCGATCTATTCAGGGGGATTGGGTCTACTCGCCGGCGATACCTGCAAGGAAGCGAGTGACCTTGGCTTGCCCTTCGTAGCTGTCGGTGCGCTTTACCCTGAAGGCTATTTCCGTCAGCAGATGAACCCTGATGGAAGCCAGGAAGCTACCTATGTGCGGATCAAGCCCGAACTAACCCCTCTGCTTCCGGTGCTGAATGACGACGGCACTCCACTCATCGTCACAATCCCGATGGATAGCAGGGAGATCAACGTGGCGGTATGGCGCCTTCAGGCCGGCCGTGTCCCAATCTACCTGATGGATACGAACATTCCGGAAAATGATCCCTGGGATCGAGACTTGGTGGCAAGGCTCTACGGAGGTGACATCCAAGTGCGCTTGAGACAGGAGATCATCCTGGGGATCGGAGGGATTCAAGTGCTGCGCGCGCTCGGATACGATCCAACTGTCGTACACCTCAATGAGGGGCATGCAGCCTTCGCGGCAGTCGAGTTGATCCGGGAGGGAAGGGATCAGGGTCTGAGTCTGGAAGATTCGGTGCAGGCGGCTCGTGATCGAATTGTCTTTACAACCCATACGCCTGTTGCGGCTGGGCATGACGAGTTCCCTTTCCACATGATCGAGGAGCATTTCCGCAGTTTCTGGGATGGAATGGGGATTACCCGCGAACAGTTCCTCGAACTGGGAACGGCACCAGGGGGAAACAGTTTCGGGATGACGATTCTGGCTCTGAATGCAGCGCGGAAAGTCAATGGAGTCAGCAGGAAACATGGCGAGGTTTCCCGTGCGATGTGGCACTTCCTGTACCCTGATCGGACAGTTGAAGAAGTTCCAATTCTCTCGATCACCAACGGTGTCCATGTCCCCACCTGGCTCTCTGGAAATATGGTCAAACTCTGTAGAAAGTACCTGGGAGCGGACTGGAAAAAGTTTCACGATGACCCCGCGCTCTGGGAGAAGGTCCTGGAGATTCCGGACGAAGAACTCTGGGCAGCCCACTGCGCATCCAAAGGGAAGTTGCTCAGTTTCATGCAGGGGCGCGCACGAGCCCGCTGGGCATCTCGGAACTTTGCCCCTTCGCAGGTGATTGCCCATGGGGCATTGTTAAATCCGAAGGCTCTGACTATCGGATTTGCCCGCCGCTTCGCCACCTACAAACGGGCCAACCTGATCATGCGTGATGTGGAAAGGCTCAAGAGAATCCTGATGAACCAATGGCATCCTGTCCAGCTTGTTTTTGCGGGCAAGGCTCATCCGGCAGACGAACCCGGCAAGTTCCTCCTGAAACAGATCTATGAGGCCTGTTCCGCTCCTGAATTTGCGGGAAGAATTGCGTTCGTGGAGAACTACAACAAACAGGTTGCACATCACCTGGTTCTTGGCGTGGATGTCTGGCTGAACAATCCAGTGCCCCCCAAAGAGGCGAGTGGCACAAGCGGGGAAAAGGCTTCCCTCAATGGCGTTGTGAACTTCAGTGTCCTGGATGGCTGGTGGTGCGAGGGATATAACAGACAGAACGGCTGGGCCATTCAAGGTGCGGATGACTCGAGTACCGCCGAGTCCATCTACTCAACTCTAGAGAATGAGATCGTTCCCCTTTATTACGATAGGGATTCGGGGGGAATCCCTCGGCAATGGGTGGCTCTCATGAAGGAGGCGATTCGATCGACGGCGGCACCATTCTCGGCCAGGAGAATGATGAAAGAATATGCTGAAAAGCTGTATTTCCCTGATCGCTAGCCCATGGGACTGCGACTGGACCATCAAGGCACGAAGGACACCAATTTGGAGTGCGGCAGCCCTACCCCACCCTTTGGCCCATTGTGTACTTAACCATCCTAAAATAAAGCGTCAGCTAGGGCTGCCGCACTCCAAACTTCTGCTTGGCGCTCTTCGTGGTGAATCAATAACCCGAACGGTTTCGCGAGCAACGATCATCTCTTCATCGGTCTCAAGAACGAGCGCAGCCACAGCTGAATCAGGCGCTGTGATAATTGTCTCATGGGCCGCGTTGCGGTCTTCGTCCAATTGAACCCCCAAGAATCCCAGTGAAGAAAGAACGTCGGACCTCAGTTCCGCGTCCTTTTGGCCGATCCCACCGGTAAAGGCGATAGCGTCCAGCCCTTCCATCAGCACTAAGAACTCCCCTATGTATCGCTTGATGTCATAGATATACTTGCTCCGAGCGAGAAGAGCCCGCTTGCTTCCTTCCCGGATCTTGATCTTGATGTCCCTCATGTCGCCCGAAGTACCGGAGAGACCCGCCAGGCCGCCGTTTTGAGAACACTCTAGAAGCGCCTGCTCAAGAGTGATGCTCTTCTTCTTCATGATGTAGGGGAACACAAACGGATCTATGTCACCGACCCTCGTTCCTTGAATCAGACCGCTCTGAGGAGAGAAACCCATCGATGTGTCAATGGAAACGCCATTTTTGTAAGCGCAGAGCGATGACGAACCACCGAGGTGACAACTGATAACTCGATGATTCTCCAGCGGTAGCGACAGGATTCGGACGGTTTCACCCGTTATAAAGCGATGGGAGGCTCCGTGGTAACCGTATTTCCTGACGCCGTACTCCTCGATCCATTCATGCGGAGTGCCATAGATCCTTGCATAGTCCGGCACATCAACGTGAAAACCGGGCTCAAAAACACCCACCAACGGCACCTCGGGTATCAGATCCCGAAACATGTAGATCGCTTCGAGATAGGGGGGGTTATGGGCGGGAGCCAAGTCCCGATAATACTCCATCGCCTCGAGGACTGGGTCGTCAAGCAATACCGATCCATTCTTCTCGCCCGCCTGCACACACTTGAAACCGACCCCACCAACTTCCTTCAGATCACTCAGAAGACTGTTTTCCGAATCGGTCAGAAAGTTCAGGACTTTGCGAACAGCTTCGCGCTGAGTAGAGA
The DNA here is from genome assembly GCA_030614585.1 of Acidobacteriota bacterium. Lineage (GTDB taxonomy): Bacteria > Acidobacteriota > UBA6911 > RPQK01 > JAPXNP01 > JAUWTT01. The sequence continues at coordinate 605 of JAUWTT010000431.1, read as the reverse complement.
TCGAATCCTCTGACGCAACAACCTTGTCTTCTTCGATCCAAAACTGAAGCGTGGCGTTCCCCGACCCGACACGTTCAATGCTCCCTCTGGCAATCCGTTGTTCAGATTCCATGTCGAGGAGCTGAAACTTCAGACTGCTCGAACCGATGTTGCAGACGATGACTTTCACGTCACAGCTCTCCTTCGGTGCAGTTCTTTACCTGAGGAATCTACCACCAAGACACCAAGGACACCAAGGAAATGGGAGCTTGTTTTGAATAGCCTTTCTCCTCCTCGCCGAGTGTCCCCAGATCACTCGTTCAGGGCAGGTTCTTCAAGATGGCCCTTGTGATCGACTCGACCAGCATCTGCGGATCCACGTCTTGAGCCTTCTTTGCTCCGTTTCCTCCCTGTCCAACACCGGGAGTCTCACAACTGGGATTAGCTGCTCCCTCAGAAGGAAGACAGCAAGCAGTTGTGTCGCTCTTGCTGCACGATTCGCAACTCACAGTGGTCTTGATGCCAAAGTTCTGCCTTAAATCAAGCAGTTACTGGACATCCGGCTTTCCTATGGATCCAAGATTGCCCAGCTGGATTGCCGTATAGGCAATATGGGCAAAATGCTC
>JAUWTT010000391.1 GCA_030614585.1 Acidobacteriota bacterium | reverse complement strand
AGGTACGGAACTTCAGATCAGGCTGGATCAGGAAGCTACCGTTCCGACAGGATTGCTTCGCCCGGGAGGGGGCGGTAATCGGTAATCGGTAATCGGTGATCGGTAAACGGTAAACGGTGAACGGTCAGCGAGTAAGTAGTGAGTGGCAGGTGGTCGGTTGCGCCCCCCCGGGATTCGCGGCTTGGGGAGATCAACCACCAAATCACAAAAGCACTGAGAATTCTTTGTGCTTTGGTGTCTTCTTCACCGATAACCGATCACCGATCACCGGTTCGTCGTTCGTCATTCGGCCTTCTCCCTGTGTTATCGTTTCGATGTGGAACCTACTAGCTTTTTTCAGAGTGAGTACGATGCCGTTCTAGAAGAAGTCCGCCCCTTTAATATTCATGGAGCCGGCTTCTATGACATAGGGTTCTCCCTTGAGTCCGATCCTGAGGGTTCGCTTCGCCGCGTCAGGGTCAGCGATAACCTCGCCTATCCAAATCCGAGAATCGGAGACCGCGTGAAGATAGCAATCTTGATGGGGAATGTGACGCGACTTTCGAAGGTGGATTGAAGTTCTGTCTTGAATCACGGGATGATCCTGACGCAGCAGTTGGTCACGTGCGAAACGAGGAGGTGCGGTGGCTGAAACACCGTTAACGGGAGAGCGCACGGCTTCCATCCTGGCTGTTTTTCAACTCCTTGCTGATGGTCTTCCTCCTGATCGAAGTTGGCCGGGCGGAGACTGGCCGCTGATCGGAGGATTTAAACCGGATTGGCTGGAGGTTGTACTCGGATCGGTCCTGACTCAGAACACGCGCTGGGAAAATGTTGAAAACACCATTCCTCGTATGAAGTCGAGAGGCCTCGTGACTCTGGAAGAGGTGCATCGGTGCCCGCTTGGGGAACTGGAATCTGCCATTCGGCCAGCCGGGTTCTTTCGGCAGAAGACGAGAACCATTAAGGGGCTGGCCGGTTTCTTCCTGAGACATATCGATCCGAACGGAATACCCAGGCGTGAAGATCTCCTCGCCCTCAAGGGAGTTGGCTTCGAGACCGCCGACTCAATCCTGCTGTACGGATTCAACCGCCCTGAATTTGTTGCTGACGCCTATTCGCGAAGGCTTCTCCGGCGCCTTGGAATTGTTGGGCCCAACATCGAGTACGCGGATGCCAAGCTGCTTTTTGAGTCCTGTCTGAAGCAGGAAGTTCATCTCTATAAGACTTTCCACGCACTCATTGTCCAACACGCTAAGCAGATTTGCCGCAAGCGCCCACTGTGCGGCCAGTGTCCCCTCAGACAGGATTGCCAGACGTATCTCAGAGGCCAACGAAAGTTGGATCGTGAAGCTGAATAGGTTGAATCTAACCACGAATGCACTAAAGCACTAGGGAAGCCCAATAAGTTCTTGTGATTTTGTGTATTTGTGGTTCCTCTTAAGGAAGTTCGCGATCCACCTCTAATTAGGGCCTGCAGAGATGGACTGAGCGGCTATCCTGCCTACTTCCCAACTGGCACCCATCCCGTGTCCACCAAGACCTGCGACCCAGTAGAACCCTTCCAGCTCCGAAGACCATCCCAAGTGAAAACCTCCGCCCGGAGTCTTGGTTCTGAAGCAGGCCCAGACCTGTCTCTGGAGCGCATCTTCCAACGCTGGAAGGTGTTCAGCGATAAGATCGGCCAGATCCTCACTGATGTCGGGAGCGACATTGGGGATAAAGTCGTCTTTCGCCAACTCCTCGTCGCAGATGCTGAATAGCAGCCCTCCGGATTCCGGTCGGAAATAGAAATTCTCTGCAATGCTCCAAACAAATGGCCAGTCAGAGGCTGTTCCGGGAACCCTTTCGAGCACGAAAAGGTGGCGTTTATAAGACGCGGTTGGCAGGGGCGTAACTCCCGCCAGTTCGGAAACGTCACGTGCCCATGCTCCCGCAGCGTTGACGACAACACCTGCTTCAATGGTGCCATCGGTCGTCTCAACTCGAAAGTGTGAGCCGATCTTCTCAATGGCGGTCACTTTCCTCATCAGGTCCAGATGGCAGCCACGATTTCTTGCTCCTTCCAGGTAAAACTGTAAGAGCCGGGAAATGTCGATAACGCCGTCGGAAGGGGTCCAAAGTGCTGTGTCGAAACTGTGTCCATCCAGGATTGGAATGAGCCGCCTGACTTCGTCCGGATCTCGAAATTCGGTTTCGATCAGGTCTGGTTGGCGCAGTGGCTCTAGCTGATCAGGTGTTCCCAGTTGCAGAGAACCTACCGGTCGATACCCCACAAGTTCGGCACGCTCGGAATAGGCAACTCTGCTCTTTGCAGCTATAGCACGGACCTCTGGATGGGCTACCGATTGGAGGAGCAGCGAAGCATTTCGCCCCGAAGCATGAAATCCGGGAACTTCTTCCTTTTCGATTACCCGAACGGATCCATCGAATATCTCACCCAGATGGTATGCAGTGGCGGCTCCCGCAAAGCCGGCCCCTATGATCAAAACGTCCGTTTGCACGCCCCGATTCTAGCACGCTTCATTTCGTTTGCTGAGTCGTCCGGTCAGGGCCCACAAAACGCCTCAGGAATGTATCGACGATCTGGTAATATTCTTCAACAGTCTCTGCTCTGCGCCACCCATGCCCCTCGTCTTCGAATACCTTGTACACGTGTGGGACGCCGCGACTTGAGAGTGAGTCCGCAATCGCATCGGAATGGGTTTTTGGAACAACTTTGTCCTCTGTCCCCTGGAAGATTGCAAGCGGATCCAATATCCGGTGCGCATGTGAGGCGGGCGATCGATCCCGATACCGTTTTTCGTCTTCTTTCGGATCACCCACCAGGAAGAGGGGATAGTAAGCTTCAAACTTATGTGTCTCCCGGGCCAAGGCGAGAAGATCAGAAACACCATAACGGCAGATGCCTGCACGGTAAAACCCGGGGTAATGAATCAGGCTGTTCAGAACGGTGAAACCTCCAGCACTTCCCCCCATCACAACGACCCGTTCCGTATCTGCCTGTCCCTGGTTGACTAAGTAATCTGCTGCAGACCGGGTATCTTCTACGTCTGAAAGCCCCCACTTTCCCTGCAAGGAATCGCGATAAATCCTGCCGTATCCACTACTCCCACGGTAATTCAGGGCCAGGACAGCGTAGCCGCGGGTTGTAAAGAAGAGCGTGTCGGAATCAAAGCCGGCCGAATATTCCGAGGTGGGACCACCATGAACCTTGATTATGACGGGTGGAGGCCCGTCCCATTGGAACTCGGGATTCCTGGGTCGATAATACAGCCCGTAACAGACTGAAGCGCCTGATCCCCAACTCAAGTATTCGGGTTCATGCTGGAAATCGGATCGCATCAATTCCGAACTGCTCCGACGCTCAACCGTGACAACTGCCTTCGGGGTGTCGCGGGGGCATTTCACCGTGACGATTCTGGGAGGGCTGTTGTAGCTTGAAGCGATTAGAGCGACTGTGTTGTCGGGGGTAGACAACGACAGCTGGCGCAACGTTGAGTACTGATCGAGTTTTGTGACTATCGAGACTGATTGCTTCTCAAGGTCGAAGATAGCCAACTGAGTGGTGCCGGCCTGCGAGCGAAGGAAGTAGATCCGGATGCTGTCCGCCGCCCATGCGTGACTGCGCATACCCTGGATCCAGGCGGGAGGTGCGTGTTCGGCTGGTTCCTCCACTTTGGCCACTATCTGCATCCTTGCAAGGTCTAGCACTTGAAGGTTGAACCAGCCTTGCCGGTCTGAAACAAAGCTCAGGTATTTACCGTCAGGCGAGAAACATGGCTGGAAGCTGCCTCCTGAGATTCCCAGCAGAGAATTCAGCGTAATGATCTCGCCGACTCGTGGTTTAGTAGACGACAGGAGTAGTTGGGAAAGACAAACAGAGCTCTCTTGCCAGGGCATGTTGGGATGATTCCAGGAGACCCAGGCGATGTGCTGGTTGTCAGGATTCCAGGCAGGCTGCATGCAGAAGTCGCTCTCGGTGACGAGAGTTGCAGGTTCCAGCTGTCCGTCGGTGTCAATGAGACGGATAGAGTCCTTTTTGGATGTCGAGGCAACAAACAGGAGCCATCGTCCGTCCGGAGAGGGCGTGGGAGCGGCAATGGCTACACCCGGATTGGCGAGGAGTCGACTGTGCGTGGAATCAAGCGCCTGGCAGTAAATCTCCTGCCCGCTGACAAAGTAGACAATTTCCTGAGAAACGGCAAAGTCGCCGCCTCCATATCCGACCTGGGCGCGGACTGACAAGTTTCGAGTCAAGTCCCGGTGCCCTGCGGTCCCGCGTTGTCTGCAGACGAGAACTCCAGTACCGGATCGAGATTCGAGCCACACCAGGGCGTTTCCGTCGCTATTCCACTGAACGTCCTGAAGACCCACGTCTGACGCCAGGAGGTGGGGTTCAAGGGGGCTTTTCCAGGTTCCAAACGGTTGACGTGTTGAATTGTCCATCAGGTGAAACAAGTGTAACCGAACCGAGGAAACGACGAACGACGAAGGGCGAAGTACGAAGTGAGAACCTAAGGAAACCTTAAAGAGAAGACATGTTCTATCTTAGTGCTTTTGTGATTTTGTGGTTAATTGAGTTCTTGGGTCTGCTTACCCTGAGGTTGGCTACCAAGCCCCAAAGCCCCGCTCCGGTCGTTCGAACTTCGAACTTCGAACTTCGCACTTCGACAAGACTCAAGACCATTCACACCATTCCACACCATTCCACAGCCAGACAATACACATTT
>JAUWTT010000521.1 GCA_030614585.1 Acidobacteriota bacterium | reverse complement strand
TAGGTCTCCGTAGCCCTGGTCATCGGTGATGATGAGGACGACGTTCGGACGGCCACCCGTTTCGACGGAGGTGCAAGCCGCCATCGGCAGCAGAAGAGTTAACTGGGTCAACAGGCAAAAGGCAATTTTCTTCAATTTACAACCCCCGGGACTCTTGGTCGGAAGTCAACACCGGCCTGGAAAGAACAAGTCCTGGTCATTGTCTCAGCTCATCACTGAATCTCAAAATCCCCTTGAGGTTGTGCTTGCTCCTCGGGTCGGTCCAGCTTTGGGTATACGTCTCAGATATTTATACTCCAGGCTGTGATGGGCGTAGATCTCACGCTTTGCCGCCGCCCGAGATTGTGAATCCCCCGGCGGTTCCTTGTTGCTGTGCTCTGCAATGAGTATGATCAGCTGAAGACTCGACAGAACAAGAACTGGAGCGAAAAGTGAACAGTCGAATGATCAAAGCGAAGAGGCTGGGACACTGTCTGCCGGGGGTGTTTATTGCACTGACTTTCATGGCTTCGGTGCTGGTGGCTCAGGAGCCGGACCTGCCCCCGATGCTGGTTTTTCTCACGGACGACCTCAGTGTACGGGATGTTTCCGCCTACGGTGCTCCCGATGTCCGTACGCCACAGATCGACCGCCTGGCGAAAGTTGGCATGCGATTTGATCGTGCATTTATTGCCTCACCTGCTTGTGCCCCCAGTCGAGCGGCATTACTGACGGGTCTCATGCCGGTACGAAACGGGGCTGAGGTGAATCACAGCTACCCCTTCGGCAATGTCAAATCTTTGATTCCGTCTTTGCAGGATCTGGGATACGAGGTGGCTGCGTTTGGGAAAGTTGGACACGGAAACGAGAAGAACCTGCTCCGTTACGGGTTTGATCACCTGGACCAAAGCTACCAGGCCGAGACGGTTGAGAAGTGGCTGACAACCCGCGACTCCGATCGGGCGCTTTGCCTTTTTGTGGGTTCGCGAGACCCACATGTGCCATGGAAAAAAGAGCTGGCCATGGAGCCCGAGAAGGTTGTCCTGCCGCCTTTCCATCTCGACACGGCGGACACCCGTATCTTTCGCTCACGGTACTATGCCGATGTGGTTCAGGCCGACGCCGATTTTGGAGCAGTATACGATTTGTTTTCGAGACGCTTCGGCCCCAATTCACTGGTGGTGTTCTCAAGTGACCACGGAGGACAATGGCCCTTCGGGAAGTGGCATCTGTATGACGAAGGAATTCGCGTGCCTCTGGTGATTTCCTGGCCAGGGAAGATTGCACCTGGCAGCTCGACCGATGCCATGGTGAGCTGGATTGACTTGATTCCAACCCTCATTGAGCTGGTAGGCGGCGACGTTCCCCGAAATCTGGACGGCCGTTCCTTCCAGCCAGTGCTGAAGGACCCTTCGTCGTTCCATCGAGATCGAATCTTCACGACGCACACCGGGGACAAGGGTCGGAATATCTACCCTATCCGATCCATTCGAACCCACCGGTGGAAGTACATTCGAAATCTCCACGCCGATTGGCTCTTCACGACCCACATGACCGATTTGAGGCGGCCCGATGCGGGTGCCTACTGGAATTCCTGGGAGGAGAAAGCGCGAGAAGACCCGGAAGCAGCCTGGCTGGTTCGTCGCTTCTATCTCCGGCCTCCCGAGGAACTCTACGATCTGGAATCCGATCCCGACGAGCTGAACAATCTGGCCGAAGATCCGAACCACGCAACCATCCGCCAACGCCTGAGTTTGGAACTGGATGGGTGGATGGCGGGCCAAAACGACCGCGGCTGGGTCCATCAGGATCCGCGATTGCCAACTGAGCAGCAGGAGCTCCTTGAGGCTATTGAGAAGGTACTCAAGAACCAGGAGAGGCCTGGAAACCAGGAACGGTAGACACGCTCGAGTACAGCCAGGGCCAGGGATCTAATAGCCGAGGAAGAAGGGGACGGGTTCGTTTTCGAAAAGGGGGAAGTCAAGAAGGGGGCGTCTATTCAGAAGTTGCGAGTTGCCTTTTTCCCTGGCTGCTTGAAGCCTCCCATCACCAGATCTGTCATAGAGAGGAACAAGTAAGCCGTCCTGCAAAGCCAGACCATGGGGAGGGCAGGGGCTAATTAGACTGGGCGGGGCAGCGGGATTTCTTCACTTCGCTGACTTAGTCCAGTACTGAGTAGGAGTCACTTCATTCGGATGGGTTTTCAGTTCGCAACTCTAACCTTTAGCCTGACAGGTTTTTCACCTGTGGGGCGGACTGCCGTTCCCTTCGTCGCTATCTGGAATCCTTCGAGTAGTGTTGATCCCTTTACAGTTCTCTCATCGAGTTCCTTGCCATTGTCGGAGACGATTAACCTGTAGCTCGAGTTCTTGTTTACGGTGAACCACTCTTGAAACTGGTTCAGACGAGGATAATCAGCCGGTAAGTTGAAGTTCTCGCGATGACGCGCTTGATCGAAGATGATCTTACCCTTCCAAGGCCAGTGGGACTGAACGCTGAGCAACAGTTCATCGCCATTCATCACTGCGCCGTAACTGACATCAGCCCGCCATGGTTCAATCCGACAGCCCTGGGTTTTCCAAAGTGCCACCATGATAGCGGTGCGTGCATAGTTTCCATCTCCATGCCAGCCCGCGATGACTCCATCATCACCCTGTTTAGCCAGCATATGTTTCGCTTCATGCTCGACCCATTCGAATCCGCTCACTACCGGAATGCGGTTTAACAGATTCAACCCGCTTTCGATAGAGTCAGCGTAACCGTCAGCGATATCGCCTTCCCAGGGATAGCCGGTTTCATTGTGCACATTCTCAAGAGCGAACAGGACAGCCTTGCGGTAGGGTTCGTAGTTGTCCACCTCGGCAACGGTCAAGAAGGCGTTGTAGTCATATCCCCAGTTATCGGTCAGCTCTTCGTTCAGCACTTTTCCGTTGATCGGATCAATAGCCATATAGAAGAGACCGTTTTCATTGCGGCCCACCTCCAAAACCCTATCCAGAAGGGCATACAGTGGTTCCTTGTATTTCTGATATCGCTCTTGATCTTCCTGACTGGCCAGAAAATATACTTCCGAAAGACCGCCGATCACCTCACAGCCGTGATCATCCAGACTCAACTTCACCTGTTTGGCGGGATGTGCGTGGAAAAGGAAATAGTCTGCATATTGGAAGGCGGTCGTCTTGTACTTCTCTTTTCCAGTCATCCAGTACAGGCGCGAGAATACCTGCATCAATTCACCACCGACTTCATGATCCGTAGCCGGAAGGATCCCGACCGGGGTTTCGATCTCTGCATATTCCAGAATGCCTTCCGCCAGATCGACCATGCGGTCACGCCAGGGGCTGGGGCCAAGCCATTCGGTCAGCGGTAATAGACCATCCTTTATGTATTCGGAAGCGCCGAAGATGATTTCAGGCATCTCTATCTTCTCGTTCCGGAATGCCTGGGTCTCGAATAGGAAATCGTCCGGCAGCGCGCCTACCCGAGCTGTCAAGCGCTTCTCGGTTTCGAGGATATCGATCATTCTGCCCCTGAAGAGGTCTCGATCAACAAATGAGGTTGTCAGGACCATATAGGGATAGTTGTCGGCTGCCGCATCTCGAGCGTTCCAGAAGGGGGAGACCGTCAGATTCCTCGGTATTAGTCCGGAAATTGGATCCGCATGTGCGAGCCAGCCGCGCACGAAGTCACGACACTGTATAAAAGCTTGTCGCGCCAGCTCACC
>JAUWTT010000569.1 GCA_030614585.1 Acidobacteriota bacterium | reverse complement strand
CGGGATCGAAATCAGGAGGAATAATACCGAGTCGAGTGACTCCGACCTGATCACTGTTCAGATCTTTCACAACCAGGTCAAGCCGATAGCGCATCTTCGATTCCAGGGAAACCGCTTTCTGGTATACGGAGCGGCTCAGCAGGCCGGCAGCGAGAGCCTCAGGCTTATACGACACCACAAGATCGTCTTCAAACTCGGCCACGACCCTGTTTCTCAGGCTCGTGATCATTCCATAAACCGCTACGCGGCTCACCTGCACTCCGTTCTCCATCGCAAAGCTCAAGTCCTTGTTCTGAATCTCAATCGTTACCGGAACCAGGACTTGCTGATCGTTCAAACGGAAGAAATCCTGACGGGTCTTGAAGGGGAGATTGTTGTACTGCACATTGACCTCAACGATTTCCTTCAGATCCTTGTATTTGAGCTGGGTGGGCCGCTGGATTTTGGCAATGGTCTCGTATCGGATGAATGGATCATCCTTCATACGCGTGTGCATTCCCAGGTATCTCTCCGCATTGTACGGCTTAAAGTAAGGATGATCCTTTCGACTCGCCGCTCCCAACTCCTCGGCAATGGTCAGACCCGCCCCCGGGATCATCAGCAGGGCATCCTTCTCCCAAGGCGTTATGGCCAGTCGGAATTCGCCACTGCCCGACCGATCCACAAATTCAAGCTCAATGTCGTCACCGATCCCCTCAATGTAGTGGTAGCGCCAAATCTCGAAGGCGTAAGTGACGGTTTGCCCTCCGCCTTCATGAGACGGCCGGGAATAACTCTGTCCAGTCTTATGCGATTCAATCTCGACAGGAGGGCCATGGATGATGTAAACGCGCCCACGATCTGTTTTCCATCCCGGCACTCCACTCTTGAAGCGCTCATTAGCGTAGGCCAGCCGCCGATAATGTTCTTCCTTGTACTCGTTCCCCGCAGTTCTAAGGTCTGGATCTCGACGATGCCAGAACTGTTCTATGAACTGTTCTCTTTCCTCCTCGGTCGTGAGGTTTTTGAACACCGTTTCTTCGTCGGGGGTAATAACGTAGAGAACGTCAACCTCCAACCACTTCTCATAGTAGTCGTCGGATTCCTCCCGGCGTACCGATTCTTCCTGTTCCGAGGCCTGTCCCGCAGCCGTCCCCACAAAACCAACTCCCACCGGACACAGCAGTAACCCGGCGAGCGACAGTCCACAGAATCGAACAGGCAATGACGTTAAATCCATTTCGAACCCTCAGCCCGAGTCAAACAGAGGCGGGCCAATCTGCAGTTCACAGGTCCCCGGTCATTCATCCGACCCAACCCATCCAGAGACCTCTCCTAGTATATCTAAATCTGAGAGGGGCGCATCTCCTCCCCCAACCCCGTCTCGGTTCAACTTAGATGCCTCTAACGCGCATTTCTCACCAGCCGGATGCTGGGTCACCGGATGCATCAACCCGAAATGTGCCTAACTTACAGGGCTTCACTGAGTTACGATCCGACAACATGGGGTTACGCCGGCCCCGGGCACTGAAGAGGGCGTGTTGCCGAAATCGGCCCCACGCCCAAATCCCAAGCACCAATCACCAAATCTCAAACAAGGTCGATTCAATGAACTCAATATCTCGACTTCCGAAGGGCTCTTGGCCTCCTATATTTCAGTAGGTTAGATGGTTCCTGCAATGGAGTTTGAAGTTTGGCTTCAATTGGGAATTGGTGCTTGGGATTTGGGAATTGGATCTGTTGCAATTTGAGCAACAGACCCTCCAGACCGGGGGGACTGCACGGGGTTCCCCCTTCCAGTGCAGGCACAATCTGGTGACAAAAACGGACTCCAAAAGATCCAAAGTCTTGGACATTAAGATCCACTTTTTTGGACTCTAATTCCATACGCAGCAACACATCCAGCGTTATTAACACCCTAATTTACTGAAAACATGAGAAACCATTTTTGGGGTGGACTCATGGTACTAAAGTTGCTTTAATTCATTGTGTGCGAATAGGGGGAGACCCGAGTTGTGTATCGGGTCTATAGTGATGAATGCCTTCACTGCCTTCATTCCCCCCTATCAGTGGGTGCTAGTCTGTAAAACTGAAGACTGTGGGGAGAAAATTAATGAGAAGTTTTCCTTTCAGACTGTCGTGGGGTTGGGCAGCGCTGCTGCTTCTGGCATTGGCGCTGACCGGATCAAACCTTTTTGCCCAACAGACCTCGCTCAGTGGATCGATATTTGATCCGCAGGAGGCTGTGGTTCCGGGGGTAACAATCACACTTGCCAATGAGGCGACCGGAACCTCACGTGAAGTTATCTCCGATGATGAGGGGAGATACGTCTTTCGAAATGTGGCGCCTGGACTCTATAGCGTTCAGGCCGAGCTGGTTGGCTTTAAGAAGGTAATCATCCCTGAGGTACGCCTCCAGGTAGACACGCCGAAAATCCTGCCCATCAACCTTGAATTGGGTGGTGTCTCCGAAATCGTCACGGTCGCAGCGTCCACCGAGAGGTTGATGAACGAGACCGACGGTTCGATAGGCAACGCTTACTACAGCGAACAGATCATTAACGCTCCACTCGAATCGAGAAACGTGTTCAACTTACTGAGCATACAACCGGGAGTTACGGAGGATGGTTACGTTTCCGGGGCCAGGAGCGATCAGTCGAATCTGACGCTCGACGGAATCGACGTCAACGAGCAGCAGACCGGTGAAGCCTTCACGTCAGTTCTGCGCGTGACTCCGGAGTCGGTCCAGGAATTCAAGGTCACGGTTTCAAACCCGAACGCATCGCAGGGCAGGTCTTCGGGCGCTCAAGTCTCGCTGATCACAAAGAGCGGAACCAACGCCTTTCACGGATCCCTCTACGAGTTTCATCGGAACACCGCCACCACCGCCAACGACTTCTTCAGCAACCGGTCTCTCGACCAATACGGTGACCCGGTGCCACGAGCAAAGCTGATCCGAAACGTCTATGGGGGTTCCATCGGCGGCCCGATCAAGAAGGACAAGGCATTCTTTTTCTTCAACTACGAAGGCCGAAAGGATCGAAGTGAAGAGACCCGTTCGGATGAGATTCCTCTGGCTCACCTTGGTGACAGCCAGTTCAAATATGTCAACGGAGAGGGAAACGTCGTGACGCTGGGGCCGGATGAAATCCAGGCTCTCTATCCCGCAACCGGCGGCGTGAACCCGATTGCAGCCAAAGTCCTGGGCGAAGCCGCCTCCAAGTATCCTGCCAACGACACTACCCGAGGCGACCAATTGAATACCGGCGGATTTCGCTTCAATGGCTCGACCCCGCTGGATTGGAATACTTTTGCTACCAGAGTCGACTT
>JAUWTT010000040.1 GCA_030614585.1 Acidobacteriota bacterium | reverse complement strand
CGCTTCGCTCGATTTTCGCAATCTACCTGAAGAACTGGAACTCAAAGAGGTTTCCATCGAGAAGATTGAGGCCCAGATTTCCGGCAGGCAAAGAATTGTTGACACTCTGAGGGCCGAGGAGGTGCGAGCCTTCCTGGATCTCAAGAAGATGAGAGCCGGAACCCACGAGATCGTACTGAACCGAGAGAACTTCGAAGTTCCGTTGGGGTTGGAAATTGTACGTCTCACGCCTTCAATAGTTAGGCTGGAACTGGAAGAGCGGATTGAGAAGGCGGTGCCGGTCAGGCCAAGAATCGTAGGGGTTCCGCCGCTTGGATACCAGATAGAAAAGATGGGTGTGACTCCTGAATCCGTAAGCCTCCGGGGACCTGAATCGATACTCGCAAAGGTCGGCAGCCTCTACACCGAGCAAATCGATCTTAGCCAGATCGATCCTGCTGAAGGGACACAGACAGTTGAAGTTCCACTGGTGCTTTCCTCACCCTCGCTGCGACTCATCGCCGGACAACCAAGTGTGTTTCAGGTTCGCATTGACTTCGGGGCTCAACAGCCGCTTCTAGAGCAGCTGCCCGAAGGAAGAACGGGAAACTACCACGAGGTTCGTGTCGGTGACACTCTTTGGGACATTAGTCGCCGCTATGGATTAACCGTTAGTGAGTTGCGCGAACGTAACAGTCTGACGCCTGCAGATCCTATCCATCCTGGGCAAAGACTCAGGCTGGACACCACAAGCCAGGACTGACTAGCCGCGGCGGTGGAAGCTTGAAGCTCGAAATTCGAAAGAAATCTCAAACTCGAATATCTTAAGGACTGAAACAGGCTGTCTCCGATAACCTGTTTCAGTCCCTTGATTCGGTGTCGGGAGCCAGGTGCTTTCTGGCGGCTGACAGAATCTCGCCTATCTCCTTGTCCGTATCCTCCTCCAGTAACTCTGGAGTGTGTTCTCTGAGTAACCGATCCTTCAGGGCAACACATCGTTCGTACATCGTGCTAGCCCCTTGTTCCACCCAGTTCGACCAGTAATCCCGATCCAGCAGCTGGGGAAACCACAGTTCGTCCCTGAAGTGTCTGGCCGTATGCTCCTCCGCCAGAAAAGTCCCCTCCCATCCCACTGAACGAATGACATCCAGGCCCAACTTCTCGTCGCTAACCTCGATACCCTGCATGATCCGCTCAACGTAACCGAGCAGCTCATGCTGCATCATCAGCGTGACAAGTGATGCACCCTGGTCGACGCCGCAAATTCCGAAATGACCGAAGATATCGGCACCGGCCAGAGCGCCGCAAACAAGCGTGGTTCCTGCCTCCAAGCCCGCTTGAGCGTCCAGCACCTTGCTGTCGGTAAGGCCCACGTTAATGTAGACCGGAAGCTCATAATACTTGCCAAGCTGGGTCATGGCGATCGACATCAGGGCCTGTTCAGGTCCGGCAAAAACCAGCTGCGTAGTCTGCATGTCGAATGCATGGGGAATACCTCCGTAGCAGACCGCCAGCCCTGGTTTGATCAACTGGGTAGCACATATACCTGCCAGGATCTCTGCATTCTCCTGAGCCAGGGTTCCTGCCAACGTACCCGGCGCCGTCGCCCCCACTTGGGCCATCGGGCCGATTATTACGGGCAGAGAGAATCGTGCTGTTTCAAATAGGAGGTCAATTCCGTCGTACGGAAACTTAAGTGGGCTGATCGGCTCCAGCATTGGACAACAAAGAGGATATTGAATCGCATCTTCTTCACTGCCGGAAACTGCTGCCATGATTTCCAGGAGATACCGAGAAGCCGCTCTGTTATGGAAGAAGAAGTAGATCGGCTTGGTGGTGTTTCTGAGCTGGGCAGCCGCAACCTCTACACACCGATATCGAGACGGTACTTCCTGAGGATCCGCCATGGCCCCAACTAAGTTGACCAAGGGAAGGCTATCTCCCAACCGAGTTGCTGTTTCAACATCGTGAAGCGATGCATAACGTCTCTGAGTCCCAGAATCCTCGACCCAAAAGACCTCGCTCGCACTTGAGTTGTAGTTCCGGGTGCCCGCACCAAACCTCGCCTGATGCGCTCGGTCACGACCATAAAGTGTGAACGACTTGCCTGCACTTTCCAAAGAGCTGTAGATCAAATCCTCAGGGATCTTGACGATGCCGTCTGGATCGTTCACATCGGCTCCAGCATTACGGAACAGCCCCCTCATCTCGCCGTGAGGCATATGGACGCCGATAGTGCTTAGTATGCGTAAAGAGGCCTCATGAAGCCTTTGAATCTGGCGATCACTCAACACGGTTAGATTCATTTTGCCCCTCTCCATTCCCAGGTTTACGGGAGTCCTAAACCCTTTCGACTAGCATTGTGTGGAGGCCTGCAACGATCCTGAAATTCGAATTGACCCAGCCCTCACATAACCAGGAGTGTTGTCGATCCGCGACCACGACAGCTGCCCAGGGTCTACTTCTTTCGCGAACCTGACCTGCGCCTTTTCCGTGGCTCCAGGATGAGGTTTAGCCAACGATCGATCCGACCCTGAAAATCAGCGGGAATATAGGTTGTCGAGCTGTACTCGAGAACGATACAGGGGCCCTCAAGCAGATTCCCAGCCTTGAGCTTGTCCCTGAGGAAAAACTTTGCAGACACAGGCTTGCCCTCCCCAAAAATCTCCTTTTCCTGAACCATGGCATCCTGGGGAGGCTTCTTGGGCTTAACCGCGTGCTCACGGAGAGAGGGGAGTGGGAAATTTGCCCTGCCCCTTATTCTCAGATTCACGAATTCAACCGGCAAACTCTTGCTGGCATAGCCATAAAACTGCTCATGGCGCTGGTGAAAATGGTCTACGACATCTTCCGAGTACGGAATGTTCAATTCGTACGACTGGCCGAGATACCGCGCGTCCACAGTTCTGTCGAATCGGATCTGGTCCGGAGAAAACTTTTGTCGTCCGAGCTTGCGGCTTACCTCATCCTCAAGGTTGCGGAATCCTTCTTCAAGAGTCGCTCTGTAACGCCGCTCCTGAGTAGTGACAACAAGGGTCACTGAACTGTCCTGTACGATATCCGAACGCACTATCCCAGTCGCCGACAAGGCCCCGGGATCAGGCGGTACGATGACTCGTGGTATCAAGAGAGAACGTGCCAGATCGCATGCATGAAGTCCTCCAGCTCCACCAAAGGTCACCAGAGAAAAATCTCGGGTATCGTAACCTCGCTGCAATGAAATGAGTCTCAAAGCTCGTTCCATCTGGCTGTTCACGATCCGGATAACCCCCTCAGCTATTTCATGTGCTTTCCAATCTCGTTTTCCCAGCTTCTGCAACTGCTTGCCAAGTCTGTTCAGAGCTGGGCGAACTCGATCCGGGTGCAACCTCATGTCGCCACCCAAGAAGTAGTCGGCCTCAAGCCGTTCGAGGTAAATGTTGGCATCAGTAACGGTGATATTCCGCCCTTTTCCGTAGCAAACAGGTCCGGGATCAGCCCCAGCACTCTGGGGGCCCACTTTGAGAAGTCCGCCTTCATCTACCCAGGCAATCGAACCTCCGCCGGCACCTACTGTCTGAATACCAATCATCTGGATTGAGATCGGGTAGTGGTCGATCTGCGACTCATTAGTCGTTTCAATACGACCGTCACAAAGGCAGACATCTGTGGAAGTCCCTCCCATGTCGAAGGTGATTACTTTTTCATAGCCTGCTTTGCGAGCAATCTCAAACGCTCCAACCACCCCACCGGCGGGTCCGGAGAAAAGTGTCCTCACTGGTTCCGAACTTGCTTCTCGAGCGGAGATAACACCTCCATTTGACTGCATTACGGTCAGTTTTCCCCGATTTACCAACTCGCTCGAACTGAGGGCTTTCAGGTACCGAGACATTCTCGGCTGTACGTAGGCATTGACAACAGTTGTTGACGTTCTTTCGTATTCCCGAAACTCGGGAAGGACCTGGTGAGAAAGGGAAATCGGCAAACCAAGAGCTTCCAACGCTTCAGCAACTCGTAGCTCGTTCTCCGGTTTCAAAAAACTGTACAAGAGAACCACTGCGATTGACTCAACTTTCAGCTGTGAGATCTTTGTTTTCAGCCAGTTCAGGGACTTCTCTTCCAGTGAGATGAGCTGTCTTCCATCCCAGGAAGTCCGTTCCCTGACTCCAATCCTCCACTTCTTTGGAATGAGTGGCTGAGGTCGTGAGCTCTGGAGGTTGTAGAGCTCTGGTCGGTTTTGTCGACCGATCTCAATCAGATCCTCAAATCCCTGGTTCGTAATCAGAGCCGACTTAGCCCCCTTGCGCTCCAGAAACGCGTTCGTAGCAACAGTAGACCCATGTTGCAGTAAGAAGTCTTTTCGACCTTTCACTAGCTTCGCCAAACCCTCCAGAACGGCCCGTTCCGGGGCTTTAGGAGTGGAAGGCAGCTTAACCACCACCATTCGTTGGCCGTCAAGTACAACAAAGTCTGTAAAGGTACCGCCTGTATCAATTCCGATTCTTAGCATTTTCAAGAGTTTCCAGATTCAAAAGTGATAGAATACCGGGCATTGACATGTTCTGCTACCCAATTGTGACGGGCAGGAAACCAAACCCCCTGTGCGCAGCCAACTTCGCGGGTATGATCCCAGAGTGGCCAACCGGGTCCGTGCACGCCTTTCGCTTCCTGCCATGAAACAGAAGGAACTCCTGCGCAAGATCTATTGGGTTTCCGGATTCCTCGTCCTTTTTGTAGCAGCTTTTCTCGTAAGTGTCTTCTTTTTAAACCCCTCGTCGGTCGGCAATCGAAACTTCCTTTGGAACTTCAGTCTCTGGGCGGTGATTTGGGCGCTGATCTTTATCCTGGTCCTTTCCTTAACCATTGCCTTGGCCCGAAATCTGATTCGACTGTTTTTTGAGTTTCAAGGACGCCGTCCCGGAAGCCGAATAAAAACCAAGCTAGTCCTTACTTTTATCATCTTTTCGCTTTTCCCCGCCCTCATCATGTTCTTCCTGGCGTTTGGACTCATCAACCAGAACCTGACTAAGTGGGCGAGTGCACCCTCGGAACAACTGCTTCAGTCGTCAGCGACCATCGCGAATCAATACTACCTTGAAAAGCGGGCCTTGATCCTGTCGAACGCTCGAAACCTGGCGGCAGTTTTGGCTGACGATGAGGAAATTCTTGGGGAAGGGCTGATTCAGCAGGCTCGCAGGAAAGGGTTCTACGGCGTATCAGTGGTCCTGGCAGATGGTTCGGTGATCGCTGAAGCGGGTCTTCCGATCGAAGACAGTGTGAAAGCCGACGCTTCCGATGTTATCGGAGAGGGATTCCACTATGCTCTCAAGAGGAAGGTGGCCTCCGAGGAAGGAGTCATCGATCGCGGAACTGTCGGCGTTGTGCTTGATTCCTCGAAGGGTGGGCCTGAGCGCGTACTGTTTTTGTCCTTTTCAGTACCGAAGAGCGTTGCATTCGAGGTGGAACGAGTCCGTGAAGCCAACCAGGTTTACGAGGATCTGCAAGGTACGCTGGCATCGCTCCGAGGTACTTTCATCCTCATTCTGAGCATGACCACCCTTGCGCTCGTTTTTGGGTTTGTCTGGCTGGGCAACTTTATCGCTAAGAAGCTAACCGTCCCTCTCGAGGCCCTGGCGGAAGGGTCGCGAGAACTTGCCGAGGGAAACCTGGACTATCGGGTTGGGGTTCAAGCGGTTGATGAACTGGGGATCCTGGTGGATTCATTCAATAAAATGGCTGCCCAGCTAAAGGAGGGCCGGTCACAAATAGAGAGAGCTAACCTTCAGCTCAAGGACACCAATGTTCGACTGGATGAACGAAGGCAATACATCGAAACGATCCTCCAGAACATCGCAACTGGCGTTATTACCGTTGATGAATCCGATGTGATCCGTACTGCCAACCGTGCTGCCCTGAACATGCTACAAGCGATTCCGGACGAAATCATAGGCAGGCCGATCCGGGCTGTGGCTGATGCAAAGTTGCACTCTGATTTCAGGGCCATGAAGAAAAGGGCCCGCCTCTTCGGAACTTATCGCAGGCAGGTAACAATTGAACGAAACGAGCGCCCCCTTCTTGTGGCTGCGACAATGACGGCAAATCCAGTTCCTTTCCGAGACGAAACGGAATACCTTATCGTCCTGGATGATCTGACTGAATTGATCAGAGCTGAGAAATTTGCGGCATGGCAGGAGGTTGCGCGGCGGCTGGCGCATGAGATCAAGAACCCTTTGACTCCAATTCAACTTTCCGCGGAGCGGATAAATCGAAGATTCGAGAAGATCGCCAACTCGCTTCCGCAGAGTGAAGAACTTAAGGAGTTTCAACGGATCCTAGGTGAAGCGACGCGCATCATCGTCGTGGAATCCAGAATGCTCCGGAATCTTCTTGCCGAGTTTTCACAATTCGCACGACTCCCCGCCTGCAAGCCTACTGAGGTGGGGCTCAACGACCTGATAGAGAAAAGCCTCAAACTGTTTGAAGGTGCCTTGACTCCCGTGGAGGTGCGAAAAGAGCTCGATCACAGGATTGACAAGGTCTTTGTCGACCCCGACCAGATGCAGCGGGTTTTCGTTAACCTCCTCGATAATTCCCTTGAGGCGATGGTTGAGCAGACAACGGATCGCATTATCACCATCCGGACGTTGTTTAATTCCACAAGGAAGTCCGCCACAATCGAGTTCGCGGATACCGGCCATGGAATTCAGGCAGATGACTATGAACACCTTTTCCTGCCCTATTTCTCAACCAAGAGGAAGGGTACAGGCCTCGGCCTGGCAATTGTTCGCCAGGTGATCACTGAACACAGCGGGTTTGTTCGGGCAGAGCCGAATACCCCCCAAGGCACCAAAATACTGATCGAGATTCCTGTCGATGGTTCTCGTGAGTTCTTTACTGAACTTGGCGAGCGAGAAAACGATGAAAGCAAGACTCCTAGTAGTTGACGACGAAGAAAACGTTCGAGCCTCTCTTCAGGGTGTGCTGGCCGATGAGGGATTCTCGGTCGATACAGTCGAATCGGGGGAAGCTTGCCTTAAAGTTGCTGACCGACGACCTTATGATGCCATCCTCCTGGATGTCTGGCTCCCGGGGAAAGACGGACTCGATACCCTCAAAGAACTGAGGTCCCGCAATCCAAACCAGTACGTCATCATGATCTCTGGCCACGGTTCGATCGAGACTGCCGTGCAGGCCACGAAACTCGGTGCTTTTGATTTCATTGAGAAGCCGCTTTCTCTAGATAAGCTGATGCTGGTCCTGGAGCATGCTCTCGAGCACAAGAGACTGGAAGAGGAGAACCGGAACCTGAAGGAGATCGTACGACGTGAGAGCATAATGGTCGGCGACTCGGTCCCGATGCGCGCGTTGCGACAGCAGATTGCGTACGCCGCCCCCACGGAGGGCCGAATCCTTATTTATGGAGAGAATGGGACCGGCAAAGAGCTGGTTGCTCGCCTTCTTCATCTTCAGAGTAACCGTCGGCTCCAACCCTTCGTCGAGGTAAACTGCGCGGCGATTCCTGAAGACCTGATCGAAAGTGAGCTGTTTGGGAATGCCAAGGGAGCCTTCACTGGAGCTACTGAAAGCCGTAAGGGGAAGTTCGACCTGGCGGATCAGGGCACACTCTTTCTCGATGAAGTCGGGGACATGAGTCTCAAAACCCAGGCGAAGGTTCTTCGCGTCCTTGAAGAGCAGAGATTCCACGCGGTCGGAAGTAATGAAGCTTTGGAAGTAGATGTTCGAGTGATCGCGGCCACCAACAAGAATCTCGAAAAGAAGATCGAGGAAGGCAGCTTCCGTGAGGACCTGTTTTTCCGACTCAATGTCATACCGTTCGAAGTGCCTCCTCTGCGACAGCGCGTGGAAGACATCCCGGTTCTGATCGAGTACTTCATGAACTATTTCTGCGACAGGGATGGTCGTCAACAGAAGGTGATAACCTCGGAAGCTTTACAGCAGCTGCAGAAGTACCGCTGGCCCGGTAACGTCCGTGAACTCAAGAACGTCGTAGAAAGGCTCGTGATTATGCTTCCGAAGGAGGAGGTCTCACTTTATGATCTGCCGTTGACAATCCTGAGTGGCGGCAGGTCCAGCGATGATGATCGTTCCTCCTGGCAACTCGCTCGGGAAGAATTCGAACGTGAATTCATCTTGCGAAGTCTCCTTGAGCATGGAGGCAACGTCTCGAGAACCGCGGCTGCCATAGGGATCGAACGGAGCCATCTGCACCGCAAACTGAAAGCCTACAACATCAAATGAGTAGGGTTTCGTTGTAGGTGCGAGGTGATGAGGGTGACGGGCTAGCATTCCAGCCCGCAGCAAACTGACGTGCAAGAATCCATCGATCTATTTCTGAAATACATCAGATTTGAACGCAACTACTCTCCACATACGGTTAAGAGTTACACTGCCGACCTGTCGGAGTTTCTCACCTATTTAGGCGGGCAAGAGGTGACGCTCGCTCCGGAGCAGATAGACCACATCACCATACGAGATTTCCTGAGCCGGCTTTATGAGAAAGGAAACGGGAAATCCTCCGTTTCACGCAAGCTGGCGACTATTCGTTCCTTCTTCCGCTTTCTCCACCGTGAGGGCCGGATTTCTCAGAACCCGGCCAGGCTAGTCCGCACACCAAAGGTCCCCAGAAGACCACCACGCTTCCTGGCCGTTAAGGAAGTGGAGACAATTCTGAACTTTCCCAAACGCTCTACGGATCGAGGGGCCCGGGACGCTGCAATGCTGGAACTTCTTTACGCAACAGGGATTAGGGTCAGTGAGTTGGTTTCTCTCAATGTTGAAGACTGCTCACTCGATCAGCGGCTCATCAGAGTCAGGGGTAAAGGTCGCAAGGAAAGGATAACTCCGTTTGGTGAAAAGGCGGCTCAAGCGATTGACAACTACCTCGAAACTCGAAGCCGACTACTACAACGAAAGCGGAAGGCCGAGGAACCGAATGCTTTTTTTCTCAACCTGAGAGGATCGAGGATAACGACTCGTTCGGTCCAGCGAATTCTCGAGGGTTACATCAGGCAGAGTTCTTCACTCTTGAATGTTCACCCGCACTTGTTTCGGCATTCGTTTGCCACTCACCTTCTCAATCGCGGGGCCGATCTGCGGAGTATTCAGGAGCTTCTCGGACATGAGAACCTGTCTACCACCCAGATCTATACGTCCCTCGCGATCGACGAGCTGTTGGAGGCCTACCGGGCTGCTCACCCGAGGGCGAAGTCATCTAAAACATCATCAGACGAGCAGAGTTGAAACGGCAACTGGGCGTGTTGTACTTGACAGGTTAATTCTGTTAGAGTGCGCCTTTACACATTCTGAATAAATTAGCAGAGTTGACTATAGAAGAGTTGACGCAGAGATGACACTGAAAAAAGAGAAGAAGAACGAGATCGTCAGCGAGTTCCAGCAGCATGAATCCGACACGGGTTCACCCGAAGTTCAGATCGCGCTGCTGAGCGAACGTATTCGGGAACTCACTGAGCATTTCAAAATCCATAAAAAAGACCACCACTCGCGTCGTGGTCTTCTGAAGTTGGTAGGCCAGCGGAGACGATTGCTGGACTACCTCAAGAGACGAGATTTCGCCCGGTATAAAGACGTAATTGAGCGCTTGGGAATTCGAAAATAGGTTCGGTATTCCTGTGTAGAGTGCGGGCATCTGAGTACGGTCTTAAGATCTCGCTGGGACCGAGTGTTTGTAGTGTGACAGCAGCTTGTGCGCCTCCCCTTCACTCTAGACCAGTACTTCCCTCAACACCGCCGCTAGATGTCTGTCTGGATGATCTCATGCCTGTTCATGTGGGCTCTTCCAAGTAGACATTATTGTAGATAAGCTGAATTTGGAGGAAATTATGACAGTAAAAACGAGCCTCTCAATCGGAGGACACGAACTAACTTTTGAAACGGGACGACTTGCGAAGCAAGCCGACGGCGCCGTCTTAGTACAGGGCGGCGACACAGTGGTTCTCGCGACCGCATGCGCGGACAGGGAGCCTAAACCCGATTTAGATTTTTTGCCATTGACCTGCGACTATCGTGAATACACATATGCTGCCGGTAAGATTCCGGGTGGGTTTTTCAAGCGGGAGGGGCGTCCCACGGAGCGCGAGATACTGGTTTGCCGGCTCATCGATCGCCCGATACGACCTCTTTTTCCCGAGCACTATCACTGCGAAACCCAGATCATCACTGCGGTCCTTTCGGCAGAAGCCGAAGTCAATCCTGACATTTTGGCGCTGAATGGAGCCTCCGCTGCTCTGTACGCTTCTGACATTTCTTTTCACAATCCCATTGGAGCCGTGCGAGTGGGATTGGTGGATGGCAACTTTGTTCTCAATCCGGGTGCTAGTGAAATGGAGGAGAGCGTTCTCGACCTCGTTGTTGCGGGTACTGAAGAGGCGATTGTGATGGTGGAAGCAGGTGCAAAGGAAGTCTCCGAGGAGCAGATCCTTGAGGCTCTGGAGCTTGCTCACAGCGCTATCCGGGAAATCGTGGAAAAGATCAAGGAACTTGGTTCTCTGGTAGGTAAAGAGAAGCGCCCGGTTCCAACACCAGAGGCAGATCCAGAAGTCGAAAGGATTGTTAATGAAGAGGCTCCGGCTGGAATCCGGGAGGCTCTGTATATCAAGGACAAGCTGGAAAGCAGCCAGCGAATGAAAGAGTGCCGCGACGCCGTGGTCGACCGTTTCCCTGAAGATGATAAGGATCGACGTGTTCAAGCTGCTCGTGCCTTTGGGCGAGTTAAGGAGCGTATGTTTAGAAAGGAGCTGCTGGAAAAACGTCAACGCCCTGACATGAGGCAGTTCAATGAGATTCGCACTATTTCGGGGGAGGTTGGGCTGCTTCCGAGAGCTCACGGTTCGGCACTGTTCACGAGAGGCGAAACACAGGCCCTGGTCACCGCCACGTTGGGGACGGGCGTCGATGAACAGCGGCTGGACAACTTAATGGGTGAGTCAACTAAGCGTTTCATGCTCCATTACAATTTCCCACCTTTCAGTGTTGGCGAAGTGAAGTTCCTCAGAGGCCCAGGACGGCGTGAGATCGGTCATGGAGCACTAGCAGAACGGGCGCTTAAACCGGTACTTCCGGGTGAAGAAGAGTTCCCGTACACGATTCGAGTCGTCTCTGACATCCTCGAATCAAACGGTTCGTCTTCGATGGCAAGCGTATGCGGAGGAGTTATGGCTCTTCAAGACGCAGGCGTTCCCTTGAAACGGCCCGTGGCGGGTATTGCGATGGGTCTTGTCAAGGAAGAATCCAATTATGCCATCCTCTCTGACATTGCCGGTTTTGAAGACCATTACGGGGACATGGATTTCAAGGTGACTGGAACCGAAGCGGGAATCACAGCTCTCCAAATGGACATCAAGATAACCGGTGTAACAAGCCAGATCATGGCAGAAGCACTGGCCCAGGCCCGCGAAGGACGCCTCTTCATTTTAGGCAAGATGGCGGAGACTATTTCGGAACCGAGGGAGGCCATCTCCAAACATGCTCCTCAGATCACGTCGATCCAGATTCCCCCTGGGAAGATAGGAGCCGTGATTGGCCCAGGCGGCAAGATGATCCGCAGCATCGTCGAAGAAACCGGCGCCAAGATAGACATCAGTGACGATGGCACCGTTCTCATAGCCTCCTCCGATGGCGAAAGTTCCGCCAAGGCGATCGCTAGGATTGAGGAATTGACTGCAACAGCTCAAATCGGTAAGACGTACTTAGGCAAAGTAGTCAAGGTGCTTGATTTTGGCGCGTTCGTCGAGATCCTGCCTGGTACAGAGGGCTTGCTTCATATCTCAGAGATTGCTGAGCGCCGAATCGAAGATATTCACCAGGAGGTCCGCGGCGGTGACAAGATCCTGGTGAAGGTCCTGGACGTTGATCAGAATAATAAGATTCGTCTCAGCCGCCGGGCCGTCCTAAGAGACCAACGAAACGAAAAGTCTCTCCAGGCGGACGAGCAGAGTTAGGTTGATTTCTCATGATTCCCGATCACCTGAAAAAGGCGCTCCGAGATTTTAGAAAGGGGCTAATCGGAGAAAGCGAGATGGAGGGTATCCTCCATAACCTCCCCTTTCAGGACTTGGGTTTCGCAAAAGTCGATCATCACCGAGCGATCCGCCATGGGTTCGCTGAGGTGATCTTCGGCAAAGGAAAATCTATTGATCAGATTCTGGGTATTGCCGAAGCAATACTGGCGAAAAGCCCGAATCTATTGATAACCCATGCCGCGGATGATGTGTTCGAGCGTTTGCAGGTGAGTTTCCCTGAGGCGCGCTACCACTCAGATTCAAGAACCGTCAGCTTGGTTCGAGAGAAGGGGGACAGTGGCAGGGGTAAGATTGGCATCTTTTCAGCCGGCACCGCCGATATTCCCGTCGCGGAAGAGGCGGCGGTAACGGCTGAGACTATGGGGAACGAGGTCCTGACCTGCTATGACGTCGGCGTAGCGGGGCTGCACAGACTCCTCAGCCAGACTACTCTTCTCAGGTCCTGTAGCGTTGTTATAGCTGTAGCAGGAATGGAAGGAGCGCTTCCCAGCGTAGTTGGGGGCCTCGTGGAGGTCCCTGTCATTGCCGTGCCTACTAGTATTGGGTACGGAGCTTCTTTCGACGGCTTGGCAGCCTTGCTCGGAATGCTGAACAGCTGCTCTTCGAACGTGACTGTCGTGAACATAGATAACGGTTTTGGTGCCGGCTATGTGGCCAGTCTTATAAACCGGAAACGCGACTTCGATGCAACCTGACAACTCCCCTTCCACTCATTTTCGCGAACGAATCCCTTCGCCGGGGAGCTTCTGCCGTAGAAGGTGGGCTGAAGAAGAGTAGGTGCAATGGATCTGGAAACTCTTAAGCTTGTCGAGTTTGGTCAGGTCCTGGAGATCATAGCCGGATTCGCTCAGAATCGCCTTGGCCGACACAAAGTCCGGCAGATCCGTCCGCTCGACAGCTTCGGTCTGATCAAGAGTCGGTTGGAGATCCTGACCGAAGCAGTCCGGTACTTGGAGCTCGCCGCCAAGATCGACCTGGGCCATCTTCCGGATCCGAGACCCTTTAACACCGCACTCGAGAAGCCAGACTCGGCCTTGTCCCCGGACGAGTTGCTGGAGGTGCTGGTTCTCCTCGAATTCGGACAATCCGCTAAACGAGCCCTGGGGCCTGAAAGATGGCCGAAACTGAGTGGTCTTGTGGCCGAGCTCGTCATTCCGTTTGGCCTGATGAGCGCCATCAGGAATTCGATAGATCGCAGAGGTGAAGTGCTGGATTCGGCGCACCCTGACCTGGGTTCGGTGCGACGCAAACACCAGCAGTTTCGAGCCAAAGCGCGTGACCAGCTGAATCGCTATTTGAAGGGTGCTGACTCAAAACACCTCATCCCCGATCCTTTCATAACTGAGCGAGGCGGCCGCTTCGTCATCCCTGTTCGGCGTGAGAATCAGAGCGAAATTCCGGGTATAGTCCATGGTGCCAGCTCGTCGGGAGCAACTGTCTTCCTTGAGCCCTTCAGTGCGGTGGAGTTGAACAACCAGCAGATCTTCTACAGAGAACGTGAAGTTGAGATCGTCCGTGCAGTACTCTGGGATCTGACTCAGCAGGTGAGAGAGAACGGTCCGCAGATACAGCAGATCATTGACTCAGCAGCAAGCCTCGACGGCCTGTTTGCCTGTGCAGAGTTCTCCAGCCGCCACAACTGTTCGATTCCCAAGCTTAACCAGGAAAATCTGCTTTTCTTGAAGAGCGCCCGTCACCCTTTGCTTGCACAGAGCCTCGGCGAGGCACGGGTGGTGCCGATCGATTTGGAACTTGACTCCGAGTCGAACACAATGGTCATCAGTGGACCCAACACGGGAGGGAAGACAGCGTGCCTCAAGACCGTCGGTCTCCTCTGTATCATGGCTCACGCGGGATTGCCTGTTCCTACTCAAGAGGCCAACCTTCCTTTTCTCAAGAATGTTTTCGCTGACGTCGGGGACCATCAATCGATACTCCTGCGGCTGAGCACATTCTCTGCCCACATTGGCCGGATTAAGGAGATCATGGAATCTTACCAGCCTCCCAGTCTCCTCCTTCTGGATGAGGTCGGACGAGGTACGGATCCGGTTTACGGCTCCGTTCTGGCCGTCGCGATCATCGACCACTTTCGAAAGAGGGAAGGACTGGTCTTGGCCACAACTCACCATCGAATCGTCAAGTCTTTCGCAGCTTCTGCGGACGGCGTTAGAAACGCCAGTGTGAAGCTGGATCCTGAAAGCCTCCAGCCAACCTATCAGATCGAAACCGGGGTCTCAGGGGGAAGTAGCGGGCTGGAGATTGCCCGGCAACTCGGACTTTCGGAAGGCCTCATTGACCAAGCCAGGACACTCCTCGACGAGACAGATATTCAGATTG
>JAUWTT010000581.1 GCA_030614585.1 Acidobacteriota bacterium | reverse complement strand
GGTTGTGCCGGTTAGCGCACCTGGTGGGTTTTCGGTTCTCGACATGGGTTTACCGCAGGCTCCGTTCCCAAAAGACAGCCAGCGCAGCAACAATCACGATTCCGATACCACTTCCAACCACTGCTCCTGGATAGGCGTGAAATGCAGCTTGTTGAATCAGAGAAAAGGCAGTAAGCGTACCGATCGCCACGGGAACGGCTTCCCAGCAGTCGGCCAGGAGGTAGTTATAAACTGCTGCCAGTAGAATCCCTGAAACCGTTCCGGCAGCCAACCATCCGGAAATACTCTCGATCCCCGAAGCACCGGCCAAAAACACACCTAAAACGACGAACGAGAGCAACCGGAACGCCTTCCCATTGTTCAAATTGGCCGAAATTCGGGTGACATATCCGACGGCGAGCAGCAGCAGCACAGTCGATCTCAAGAAATCAGAAATGGGAGCTACCGCAGCTGCCAGTATTGCAGAAAAACTCGACGCGGGACCAAAGCTTGGCCAAACCGGCACCGACTGGGAAGTGAACAGAGACGTAACCGCTTCAAGTCCCAAAGCGATGCCGCCCAGGGAAAGTCCCATGAGTAATCCGAGTCGGGCCTTCCCGCGAACCCTGAATTCGTTCCACTTGTGAAGCATTCCAACGACGATGGCGATGGTTGCAGACATTACCAGAGTGCCAAAGACCCCACCGACAATAAGCATCAGGATCTGATGCTGGAACGGTAACGCAGTCATGAGACGGGCCATGAAAACCGGCCAGTTGTTGACATACTGAATGCTGCTCGCGGCAAGGAGCAGAGCGAAGGCAGCGAGAAATGCCCTGAGCGCAAACTTCCTTCGACTCCAGCTCACCACGGCTCCTACAGTACCCGCCAACACCACCATCGCGAGAACTCCGGCACAACCGAACTGGAAGATGTCCAACAACGAGCGCTTGTTTCTTTCTTGCCGCTCCCACTCCTCAGGAACGTAGACAAACCGATAAGCATCGACAACTTCGCTACCAGCTATCCGCACCCCGATTCTGGCCTCCCCGAGACTGAGTGGATAAGCCTCCGGGTTAGAGAATGTAAATGACCAGTCTTGCCTTGCAGTCAGTTTGGATGGTTTCGAGGCAACGAAGGTGAGTTCGCCAGGATCGAGCCCAAATTGATCACGAATTGTTGACTCGGCCAACTCCCTGGCTTCTTCCTCCCTCAGGGTCACCCCAGGGCGTGCCTCGGGGAGCGTATGAACCGTTCTAAATGCGGTGCCCGATCCGTCGAACCAGACTTCATACTCTTCAGCCCTCTCGGCTACGTCACCCTCAAACCTTGCAAATCGTGCCTTCCACATCGGCGGTCCCAGATAGGTCCCTATCAGGGCGCGGTAAGCATCAGGCCCACCTTCCCGCCAAACGAATCGATCATTTTCGTTCAACGGCGCTTCCACAAGGCTGAGCAAGCGCCACGGGGACTCCAACTTCACTCCTCGTTCCTCCAACAAGGCCCTGGCTGAAGATTCCACCTGCGCTCGCGTCACCGTTAGGGATGGCACATCAGAGGAAAACTTTGAGGCAAAGATCCAGACAATGAATCCGAGTAGTCCGCCCGCGAGGACCAGCCATCGAACTAGAGGACTCGGGCCACTCACCGGTTTAGCCACCTCAATAGGAATGCTTGGGGCCTCTTCATCCACGGTCCTTTCCGGACACCGCCAGCTTCGATTGAGAACGCTTGCTTCAACACTGCGCCAGCGACCGGCCCTGGCCCTGGCCAGCAAGACAACCCACAGTGGAATCAAAGCGAGGCCAACGACCAGAACCTGATCTACCCACACACCTGGTGCTTCCGAGACAAATAGAGGAAGAGCAAACCAGACGACATCAAAGGCAAAATGCAGCACGATCGCGGGCAGAAGGCCGAAGAAAAGGTACAGAAGACCAAATGCCATCGACGGGATAATCAACTCGACAAGGCGGGCATAGGCCGGTTGAGCGGGGTAATTTGCATGAGCGGCCCCAAAAATGATCGCCTGGAGAACAAATGCCCCAACAATCCAAGCCTTACGCTGTCCGAACCTCTGGCCAAGCAAGGCAGCTCCCGCAATCGGCACTGCACGAAAAAGGGACTCTTCCCAGAACCCTGCCTGAGCCGAATTGGCAATCGAATCCAACCAGGGGAAGTAAGTCGCCAAGGCATCCGGATGAAAGAGTGCGTCAGAAGGTGTCCACCATCCCAAAGTGGAAGACGAGAAGAAATAGAGAACCACTTCGTACGCGAAGAACAGCGCAACTAACAAGTAGCCGGCCGCGGTTCTACCCAGCACAGCTTTGGTGCCGGCAACCTCACCCGTCCATAGCTTCCACATCTGGATATGCTGTGGAAAGGCCTTTCGAGAGAGCCCTTCCGCCGCCATGAATGAAAGCGTAAGCAAAGCGCCCAATCCCAGGGAGGCAAATAGATTCCAGGCAATCTGCTGAAGAAGGAAACTCTCCGAAGAAATAGCCGTGTCGTAGCCCATCCACGCCAGCGGAAGGTGATTGATACCAACGAGAAACTGCAAAAAGGCTATCAAGAAGGCCCAAAACACCGGCTGGCGCCAGATTACCCAGTGCTGACGCATGAGAAAGAAAAGCCCCACAATGCAACCTCCGAAAACGTACAGACCCAGCATGGCGATGGTGGCACCAAAGGCAATCGTATTGTTAGCCGAGCGCATCTCCTGGTACTGTCTGGAGAACGCCTCAGGGATCTTCACAAAATGCTGCAGGCCGGTCAGCCTGTCACCTGCCACGGTGAGCCTTAGACGGTAACGCCCTTCACCGAGACTCGCGTCTCGGCGCTCGTAAACAAAGGTGTGGTCGATCCTTCCACCTGGACGTACCTCCTGCTTCGGTTCGACAAGGTCGAATTCTGCCAGCGTCATATTCCACGTCTCACCTACTTCCGCTTCCGCAATCGCGAGAGCATCTTCAGAGGAAAGGCCAGCGCCCGGTTGATCCTCAGGGAGCGTCTCGAAAAACCCGTAGGGCTGGCCTGCAGGAGTGAACCAAAGGCGGGTCTCAGTTGTTTCGCCCTCTTTGAAGTGCCGGACACGCCAAGTGTAAGGAGAGTAGAGATCCCCCTTGAGCAGTTCCGCGACACCGTCCCTACCACCCGTTTCCAGCTCGACGAAAACCTGAGTTCGAAAATCCAAACCGAAGGAAGCGGCTTGGCT
>JAUWTT010000576.1 GCA_030614585.1 Acidobacteriota bacterium | reverse complement strand
ATTTGGGTAAGGCCTTTTCGGGTGGACTGTCTAATTCTGCCAGAATCAAGACTGATCCGGCTTTTCAGGGATTCATGGAGTACGAAAGATTCTTAAGTTTCCTCAAGATCCACGGGGCGATCTGAGACGATCTTCCAACTCGTCGAGGATCAAGCGCTACCGGTGCAGTTAACCCTCGAGGCGTGTGGGTTTCGGTGGCAGGAGTGGGAATGGCGATTCCAGCAAAAGTGAGACGGCTTTCAGAGACGCTCTGGGAGATTGCACCGTCCTACAAAGCAGGGATGAAGGTTCCAGCCCGGATCATAGGAACCAGAAAACTCGTGGAGAGCATGGACGACGCGGTCTTCGAGCAAGTAACCAACGTTGCCACTCTCCCCGGAATCGTCGGCCACGCATACTGTATGCCTGATGGACATTCTGGTTACGGGTTTCCAATAGGCGGTGTAGCTGCAACAGATCCTGCTCGAGGTGGTGTCATTTCCCCGGGGGGCATCGGATTCGACATCAATTGTGGGATGCGTTTGATTCGAACAAACCTGACTGCTGAGGAAGTGGCCCCACGCATAAAGGAGTTGATCAATACACTCTTCGAGTCAGTACCCTCAGGCGTGGGAAGCCGAGGAGCGCTGAAGATTTCAAAGCAGCAGTTTCTCGAGCTTGTCGAACAGGGTTCTCGCTGGTGTGTGAGACACGGATACGGGTGGCCCGAAGATTTGGAGCTCACGGAAGAAGTTGGATGTATTGAAGGTGCCGACGCCTCGAGTATCAGCACGAAAGCCGTTGACCGAGGTTTCAATCAGGTAGGAACTCTGGGGTCAGGCAACCATTACCTGGAAGTCCAAGTAGTTCGCCCGGAGAATGTGTTTGATAGTGAGGCGGCAGCCAGGTTCGGGCTCAATATACCAAACCAGATTGTCGTCATGTTTCATTGCGGAAGCCGTGGTTTCGGCCATCAGGTGGCGACGGACTATTTGAAGCTGTTCTTGAGTGTCATGCAGAAGAAATACGGCATCAAGATGCGTGACCGGGAGTTGGCTTGTGCCCCGTTGAACTCTCCTGAAGGCAGAGACTACTTCGCTGCTATGAAATGTGCACTGAACATGGCGTTCGCAAACCGTCAGATCATCCTGCACAATGTTCGTAAGGCCTTCTCGCGGGTGTTTGGTCGCTCCGCCGAGGAACTGGGAATGCACATGATCTACGATGTTTCACACAACACGGCCAAGCTGGAGAGACACCTCATTGATGACAGGGAAATGGAAGTGTTAGTCCATCGAAAGGGGGCAACTCGAGCATTTGCTCGAGGGATGGAGGACCTCCCACCAAGGTACAAGGATCTGGGGCAGCCTGTGATTATCGGCGGTAGCATGGAAACGGGTTCGTATCTATTGTTGGGTAGTGGGGAAGGTCAACAGACTTTCTTCAGTACCGCTCACGGAAGCGGACGCCGGATGAGCAGGACCAAAGCGCGGAAGACCTGGAAGGGCGAAAAGCTGCTGCGTGAGTTGAAGCATCGCGGAATTTACGTCCGAACGGCATCGCTCAAAGGGCTCGCCGAAGAGGCGGGCGGTGCGTACAAGGACATTGATGAGGTTGTCGCGGCCACAACCCGCGCTGGCTTGAGCAAACCGGTCGCTCGCTTCGTGCCCTTAGGAAACGTTAAGGGGTAGGCTATGACGTATCGTTTTCTAGAAAGCGTTGCTATCGCCGATGTCGCCTTCGAGGCAACCGGGAGGAATCTAGCCGAACTGTTTGCAGCTGCCGGTGACGCGACGATCAACACCATGATCGATCCTATAGAGGGAATTCGGGCAAAGACCTCGCGTGAGATCCAGCTGAGCAATGACGAACTGGACCTGCTGCTCTTCGATTTTCTTCAGGAGTTGATTTACTACAAAGACGCCGATGGACTCCTATTGAGAGTCGGCCAAGTGGACATCGAGGACAAGGGAGGCGAATTCAAGCTGGTTGCCATCGGGTCCGGTGAACAGATTGATGCGGCCCGGCATGACCACAGAGTCGATGTTAAAGCCGTCACGCTCCACCAGTTCAAGCTGGAGCAGACCTGTGTGGGATGGCGGTGCCTTGTCATCCTTGATGTTTGATTAACTCTATTTCCTCGCCCAGTTGCAATGTGAAATGGGTGGACGCACCTCGAAAGCCCCCGGTCTCTGAAATCCTGGGGCTCCGTATGGAGCGAAATGGGGAGGATGGTCTCAGAGTGCCAGCTTCATACGGTGGAGAAGATTGCCGAATCGGGGATCGTCTCGGAGGGTAGCGAGTGATTCATCGGTCTTTACAAAGGTGAGGGAATTGTCCCGCTGTGAAACAGCTCTATCCAACCATTTCAAAGCGAGCTCTGTCTCGTCCATACCGCAATAGACCTTTGCAACCAGGTATGGACAGGGATACTTCTCTTGCGATCTCCTCTTCAACTCCCGTAGCACGCGCTGGGCCTCGCTCCGCCTATTAACCTTCCCATAAGCCCACCCCAGGCCGGCAAGAAACGCGGAGTGCTCTCCCGAGAGTTTGAACGACTCTTGAATCTCAGCGATACCGTTTTCGAACTCTGAGTTCAACACGTAGGCCTGTCCAAGGAACAAGCGAGTGCGAGGATCGCGGGGCTCCAGCTCCAAAGCCTCTCCAAGTTGGTCTATAGCCTCTTCCAATCTGCCCTGACGCAGCATGCACCACCCCAGATAGCTATTGGAGAAGTGAGAAAGAGGGGCCAGTTCCAAACCCTTTAAGCATTCAGTAATGGCCGCTTCCAAATCCCCTATTGCCACAAAGTAGTAGGCACGGATGATTCGTGCTGACTCAGATTTAGGGTTCAGATCGACCGCTTTGACGGAAGCCCTGTTTGCTGCTTTCCAGTTCCAATCGTCGAACAACGCCACCAAAGTCGTCGCTCCGTGTGCCATCGAGGAAGCAGGATCGGTTGCCAGTGCCCGCGCAGCAGCCTTCCTCGCCGCCGGATACGCCTGGGAAGGTGGCAGACCGCCCCAAAAACCGAGAGACGCATAACAGATAGCGATCCTGGCATAGGCCTGTGCGTATTCCGAATCATGCTCGACTGCCTTCTTGAAGTAGGCGATTGCTTTCTTCAAGTCTTCCGCTCCCTCCCGGAACTCGAAATACCGTCCTTTCAGATTCAGCAAGTATGCCTCTGGATTTTCAGTGCCGCGCCGATCGAGTAGAGCCTCCTCTCCGCTCAACAACTCAATTCGAAGCTTCTGAACGATTCGTCTGGTGATT
>JAUWTT010000096.1 GCA_030614585.1 Acidobacteriota bacterium | reverse complement strand
TACTTCGTGCCCGGTAGTGGAGGCTATTCGCGGTGCCGATTTTGTCCTGCTGGTAACTGAACCGACTCCTTTCGGACAGCACGATCTGTGGCTGGCTATCCAATTGACGGAAGAACTTGGCATCCCAGCCGGAGTGATCATAAACCGGGATGGCGTCGGGGATACTAAAGTGGATGATCTCTGTCGGGAAGTCGGGCTTCCGATTCTGATGCGTATCCCCTTGGAAAGGAAGATCGGCGAAGGAATTGCGGCCGGCCAGTCGTTAACTGAGATATACCCTGAATATAGAGATCGATTCCTTCGTCTATTCAGCCGGATCGAAGAAATTCTAGCCGCGAGGGGAACCGAATGATGAAACAACTGGTCATTCTCAGTGGCAAGGGTGGAACCGGTAAAACCTGCCTCAACGCTGCCTTTGCTCACTTGGCCGCACTAGAAGACTCAACGGTTCGGGCTGTTCTTGCCGATGCTGATGTAGACGCCTCCAACCTGGGTCTGCTCCTCTTCCCTGAGTTGATGGAACGGCAGGATTTTAAGGGTGGCAAGGTTGCCGAGATCAATCAAGCTGCCTGTGAGGGCTGTGGTACCTGTGTCGAAGTCTGTCGGTTCGATGCTGTTCAGGAAGAAGAAGGCATCTTCCAAATAGATTCGATCGCTTGCGATGGTTGCGCGGCCTGCGTGTACCAGTGCCCGGAGGAGGCCATCAGTATGCGGGAACAGATAGCAGGGGAATGGTGCTTTTCCAATAGCCGATATGGTCCGCTGTTCCATGCTTCGCTTCGCCCGGCACAGGAAAACTCCGGGAAACTGGTCACCCTGGTTAAGCAGAAGGCCCGGTTACTTGCCCTTGACGAGGAGTATGACCTGGTTCTCGTGGACGGCCCGCCAGGAATTGGTTGTCCGGTAATTTCGGCAGCATCTGGTGCGGACCTGGCTTTGATCGTAGCCGAACCGACGGTCGCCGGCGCGCATGACATGCGTCGGGTACTGGCTACAACCGATCACTTTGGAGTTCAAGCGCTGGTTTGTATCAACAAGGCTGATCTGTATCCGGATGGAACCGAGGTAATTGAGGCTTTCTGCCGGGAGAACCATATCGAGATGATTGGGCACATCCCTTTTGACCTAACCGTCACCAAGGCCATGGTACAGGGACAGCCGATAACCGCCTTCGCTCCCGAGGCCCTGGCTAGTCGGTCTATCCGCAGGATCTGGGCCAGGGTCAAAGAATCCTTGATTGGAAAGGCATCATGAAGGTAGAACCAGAGAGCCTTTTGCGACAAGCTATCCTTGAACGCCTGGAGAAAGTGATCGACCCTGAAACAGGAGCCGACGTATTGAGAATGCGGCTTATCGAGGACTTAGTCGTTGATGTTGACGGTCAAATCAGCTACACCTTCAGGCCCTCCTCACCGCTGTGTCCAATTGCAGTTTACCTGGTCAAAGAGGTTAAGGAAGCGGTGGCCGAAGTACCTGGGGTTATTAGGCAATACATTACGGTGACAGGATACGTCGCCGCTGAAAAACTAACAAAATTGATCAACAAGGAGATTTGACTAATCATGCGAATCGCAATTTCAGTTGAAATCAAAGGTGGAGTAGATAGTGTTGTGGCCCAACATTTTGGACGCTGTCCGTACTTCGCACTCGTAGATTTGGAAGGCCGGGAAGTCACAGCCATAGAGATAGTCGACAATCCTTACTATGGACACCACCAACCAGGTCAGGTACCGGCTTTTATCAAGGAGCTGAACGCCGACGTAATGCTCAGTGGTGGAATGGGCCGCCGGGCGATAGAATTTTTCGAACAAATGGGCATTCAAGCTGCAACAGGCGCTGATGGGACTGTTCGCACTGCATTAGAGAGTTACCTGGGTGGTAATTTGACTGGCGCGGAGCCGTGTGCAGAGAGTGTCGAGCATCATAAAAAAGGCCTCCATGATTAATAATCAGCCAACATACTCAGGACAATCCGGCATCAGCAACTTTGATGAAAAGGCGGCCTGGTAACTGGACTACCAATGATATCCCTCCATCGGAAGTCGAGCTGAAGACTTCGCCTTGGGCCATGGCCGAGTGAAGCGGGTGACTGTGGTAGGAAGAGCTTCCCGCCTGGCCGCGTGCCCCGGGAAAGCCTGGTTGCTCGGTTCCTGCCCCGTCATTGTGGCTCTCTTGGTCGAGGTGTGTGACACCAAACAGGAGACACTGGGGTGGAAGGTTAAGGGTCTGTTGCCCAAAAGGGCACCCCGCCCAAACGGAAATCCGAAGTTCGAAATTCGAAATCAGCACGAAATCAGAAACTCTAAGGTCTAAACGACTTAAAGTGACTGTTTCTAAATAGCTTATCAGCGAAAGCCCGTTTTGGTCATTAGATATTCGAGCTTGAGATTTGTTTCGGATTTCGAGCTTTGAGCTGTTACGGTTTGGGCAACGCACCCTTAAGCTCCGGGGCCTGGGTTTAACCACTAAGTCACCAAATCACAAGCAGCCCTGAGCTTTTCAGTTTCGGATTCAGTTTTTCACTTTCTCTCTTTCGACCACTCCGGTACAATTCTTATTGCGAATATTTGCAATAATGAGAGCTGAAAATGTCTTGTGAAAGAAGATTTCAAGCAGAATTACACCGTCGAGGGCTGAGAGTAACCCCCCAACGAGAGATTATCCTCTCTACGCTCCACTGCTTTCATTCTCCGTTTACTGCTGAAGAAGTGTTCCGGAAGGTGACGGAATCAAGTCCCGGAATTAAGCTTTCCACCGTTTATCGAACGCTGGAACTGCTGAAGTCAATCAACCTGGTCTCCGTCGTCGATGTAGGTAACCGGAGAAACCATTATATGCATGTCGAAGCGGAATCTCC
Source organism: Acidobacteriota bacterium (assembly GCA_030614585.1). Taxonomy (GTDB): domain Bacteria; phylum Acidobacteriota; class UBA6911; order RPQK01; family JAPXNP01; genus JAUWTT01. The sequence continues at coordinate 7,183 of JAUWTT010000096.1, read as the reverse complement.
TCACTTCCACCTGGTGTGCCGTCGGTGCGAAGCGGTCCTTAGCTTGAGTTCAGAAGAAATCCTTGAGGTTCAGTCAAAACTTTGCGCGAAATCTGGGTTTGAGATTGAAATCAACCGAATCTCTCTTCCAGGTCTATGTGAAAACTGCCGGAGATTTGAGGAATGACGACATTACCCGCAGATCTTCAGGCTAATCGGAACGAGGCCGTCGAATCGAAGATCGAATTTGCAGAATCCAGGAAGTGTTTAGTCATCCTGGTCCTCTCAGTTCTTCTGATACTGGGTTCAGTTTATGCTCTTCTTGCCGGGGCATATCATATTTCGCTGCGAGAGGTAATCGCGGTTCTAAGTGCCCACATCTTCGGCGTTGAGAACACTCCCGTTGATAGGGTGCACAACACGATTGTATGGGACGTTCGGTTGCCTCGCGTCTTACTCGGTGTTCTGGTTGGGTTTGCATTATCCACAGCTGGAGCGGTCTATCAGGGAACATTTCGAAATCCCCTGGTGGAACCCTTCATTCTGGGCGTTTCAGCCGGGGCATCATTCGGGGCCTCGCTCGGAATCCTCTATCCCGGACTGTTTTTGAATCTTCAGTCAGGAGCACTGATTTTTGCGATTGTGGCAGTTGTCCTAGTCTATTTCGCTTCCCGAATCGATGGTAGGAATCCGATTGTGAATCTCATTTTGGCGGGAGTCATCGTCAGTTCTCTTTTTCAAGCCTTAGTGTCAATCCTGAAGTATCTTTCGGATGATGCGGGGTTACGAGCGATTATCTTCTGGGTTATGGGAGGCTTTTACTATGCTAACTGGAGCGATGTTGTCATCACTGCACCTGTTGTCGCTCTCGGATTCGGGATCATCTGGACACAAAGCTGGAAACTGAATGTGCTTTCCATGGGTGACGACGAAGCACGGGCTCTTGGAGTCAATCCGGACTGGTTGAAACTGGTAGTGATTTTTCTGGCCACTTTGATAACAGCAATCGTGGTTGCATCGGTTGGAATCATTGCATGGGTGGGCCTGATGATGCCCCATGCTGCCCGTATGATTCTGGGTCCGGACCACCGGTTCGTCTTACCAGCCGCAGCTTTGATGGGAGGCCTCTATATTTTGATTTGCGACACACTGGCGCGCACCCTGACAAGTGCTGAGATACCGATCAGTATTATCACTTCGGTTCTTGGAGCACCATACCTGTTTTATTTGCTTCGAACCCGGGGGCGTTTTGGCTTCACCGAATAAGAACCATGATACATATCGACCGATTGAGATACTCATACGGAGACAGCGAAGTCCTTAGTCGGGTTTCTGCAAGCATCGAAGCCGGAATCCTGTGCGGTTTGTTTGGACCAAATGGGAGTGGGAAGACAACCCTTTTCAAATGCTGTCTCGGTCTTTTAAAGGCACCCCGTGGGACCATCTTGCTGGACGGCAAGGACATTTACAGCATGAACGTCAGTTCTCTGGCCAGAATTGCTGCTTATGTTCCTCAGGAACACCGATCCCCTTTTCCTTTCAAGGTTAAGGAGGTGGTGATGATGGGAAGAACACCTCACCTCGGTGGCGGTGGTATTTTCAGAATTTCGAAAGGGCATCGGGAGGCAACACTCCGGGCACTCGAGATGCTGAACATCTTACATCTCGCCGACTCACGTTACGACCAGCTGTCCGGAGGCCAGCGCCAGCTGGTGCTTATTGCAAGGGCAATAGCTCAACAGACTTCAATCCTCTTTCTGGACGAACCGACTTCTTCTCTCGACTTCGACAACCAAATCAGGATCTGGAAAGCACTTCGAAAGCTGGCTCAGCAAGGGATCACGATCCTGGCCTGCAGCCATGATCCGAACCATGTTGCCTGGTTCTGTGATCGCGTCATTATGCTGGGCCGAGGCCGCGTCGTGGCCGATGGACATCCTCGAACAGCAATCACCGAGTCGACTCTAAAAACAGTTTATCGAGAAAAATGTACTGTGAAACGAATCGATGGAATTCCGGTGGTCGTACCTGAAACCATTGCTACACAGGGTTCTTCCGAATTACCACAGAATCCATCTAGAACGAAGGCTCAAGCCAGATGAAAGCCCTTGGAATCCTTCGATTTGGGTTCTTTCTCCTTATCCCTGTCATTTCATGTTCGGATTCAACTTCTGAACGAGCGGGGACAGTTGATCAGGCGACCTTGAATCCAATCGATCCGAATGCCACTGGCAAGAAGACGGTTGTGGACAGTCGAGGTAAAAGGGTACAGCTGCCTCAAAACCCACAGCGCGTAGCCACGATCAGTGATGCACTCGTTGAAGAGTTGATGATTGTTTTTGGTGTGGAGGATCGAGTAGTGGGGATCGGATCTACTTGTCTGATCAGAGAATTCAAGTATCACTATCAGCCGACATCCGGTGAAACCTTTTCTTACCAGGGTGGCATGAATCCAGCCCTGTTTTTAAATCGTTCCCTTCAGCAACTTCCTCTTTTTGTCCGACCTGGTACAGAGATCAATTACGAGTTTCTGGCCGGTCTTGATCCGGATGTCCTGATCATTGACCAGGGGGCCTGTACACTTCCCTGGCGGAATGACCGGGAGATTATGAACCGGGGACTTGCCCGACTCGAGTCGCTCGGGATCCCGACTATAGTCCTGAAAGGACTTAACGCTACAACTCCTCCTCGGATTGAAGCTCTGTCTGAAGTCATACAGATTCTTGGCGAGGTATTCAATCGGCAGGAAAAAGCGGCCTGGCTATCCGGCTATCTAGCAGAATCCATCCAAATGGTCATCGATCGAACCCGTGCGGTCCCAGAATCCGACCGCCCCAAGGTTCTTATGCTGGGACTGGATCCACTCCTTCGCGGCCAGGGCACTGTCGGCCAGGTCTATGGAAGCCAGGATATCCATGCCTATTTCATTGAGCAGATTGTCCATGCTGAGAACGCGTACCGGGGAAGTGAAGCTAGGGCCACGCTAAACCTGGAGCATCTGTTTGCCATTGATCCGGATGTAATAATTCTTCCAACGGCAAATGGATATCACCCTCCCAGGGAGTTATATGACGTGTCTTTCTTTCAGAGTCTCCAGCCATTAAAGGCGATTCAAACCCGAAGAGTGGGCTCGCTGCCCTGGAGCCCCTGTAATTGCGATAAGCGTCTCGAGTATCCGATCGACATCTATATTATGGCTAAGAAAACTTATCCTGATCTGTTTAGAGACTTGGACCTTTCTGAGTGGATCCTTCAGTTTTATCGGGACGTTTATGGAGTGGATGACCGCCGTGCCAGGGACCTTCTGGAAGCTCAATGGCTGGATTGGACCCTGGTGCACTGACACCGAAAACCACGGATCCCTGATTAATTCAGACGGATTCCAACAGTCCGGATAGTACCGTTTACTCATGGTCGATTGGCACAACTATAGGCGGTCTCCACCGCCTCGCTACGCAAGCTCGTGAGAAATGCGGGTTAGATGCTTTACTCATCCAGTCCGAGGACTTTCGGTAAGTAGGTGGTAATCGGCGGTAGGTAGGTGACCAGGAGCACGGCCATACATCGAATCCCGAAAAAGGGCAGGGCAGCCCGGTAGACCTCGGCGAGGGGTCGTTTAAAGCGATAAGCTGCGAGGAACAGGTTCATCCCCACCGGTGGCGTCAGGTAGCCAAGCTCGAGGTTTATGAGGAAGATGATGCCCAGGTGAAATGGGTCGATCCCGAATGCCAGCGCGACCGGTACGATGAGCGGGACAACTACAGTGATCGCCGAGTAGATATCCATCAGGCAGCCAACTGCCAGCAGAAACAGATTGAGGAGCAGAAGAAAGAACAGGGGAGACTGGACAAAAGTCTGCACCCATTCGACTGTCTGATCGGGGATCTCGGCGATAATGAGGAAGTTGGTGAGTCCCATTGCCACACCCAGAATCAATAGAACTCCACCTACAAGAGTCGCGGCGTTACCGACTACTCGGAGGAGGTCGGATCGGAGAGTCAGATTCTTGCGGATCACAAACTCGAGGAGAAAGGCGTAGAGCACGGTGATAGCTGCTGTCTCAACCAAGGTAGCCAGTCCACCCAGGAAACTACCCAAGACAAGAGCGGGAACGGCAAGCTCCCAGATGGCTCCGTGCATAGCCCTGAACACCCGACGTGGCTGAAAGGGAACGCGTGTCACAGCAGACCGGCGACTAAACAGGAAAACATAGACTGCTACCAGCAGCAGCTCTATCATTGCCGGGACGAAGCCGCTGACAAAGAGCCTGCGGATTTCAATCTCAGCGACAACGCTGTAGAGGATCACAGCGAGAGAAGGTGGAAGCAAAAGTCCCAACGATCCGGCAGAAGTCAGGAGACCGCTCGTGAACCGGTCCGAGTACTTCTCGTGGATCAACATGGGAAAAAGGAGTCCGCCCATCGCCAGGATCGTCACCCCACTGCCCCCTGTGAAGCTCGTGAAGAAAGCGCATACGAGGATCGCAACAACGGCTACTCCGCCGGGAATCCAACCGAATAATGCCCTGAAAAGTGCCACCAGACGTTTGGGTGTTCCACCCTCGGCGAGAATGAACCCGGCCAGCGTAAAGAGAGGAATCGCCGGCAGGTGTCCCTTGACTGACAGGTTATAGGCTTCCATCGGGATCGCCATCACCGGCTCATAGCTGTCCCAAAGCAGAACCGCAGCGGATGCGGCGAGCCCGATGAAAATGGGGACGCCGAGGGCAGTGGCGAGCATCACTCCGAAAAGGAGCGGGATAAGAAGTCCCGAGCCACGCAGGTCGAAGGGCCAGGTGAGCAGCAGAGGAACCAGAAGAAACATGGTAGACGCCAGTCTGGCTTTCCAGCCTCCCGGAACGCGCGCTAGAATCCGTACTGCGATCAGCCCAAAACCCACCGGCATGATCAGTTGGACAATCCAAACCGGGATATCAAGAGCGAAGAGGCTGCCTCCCTCCCTTTCCAACATGACGTATTTCCAGCTGGACCAGAACAGAACTGCGCACACGCTGAAACTGAGGCCGCCCGTAAAGATGTCGACCAGCCTTTTGCCACGCCCTTTGATCAAATCCTTCGTGGCCAACGAGAGCAGCTCTCCCCTGTGGGCGGCTATGACAGCGCCCAGAAAGGCCACCCAGAGAACCAGCAGCCTTGTCCACATGATCGAGCCGGGTATTCCAGGCAAGGAGAATTGGCGAGTAACCATTTCGACGATCGGGAGCAGTGCCATCGTCAGAATGGCAATACTGGCAAGAGTGTTTTCGAAAAGCGCTGCCTTCTTCACGACGGGCAACTCACGGGAGAACCAGCGGTGTTCGGGTAAATGCCACAGGCCCCTCTGACACTCAACGACCGTCCGCCTTTCCGGATCGGTAAGCATCTCGTAAGCGTTGGACCTTGTCGAACACTTCAGGGGTCAGCAATTCAGTACGAATCCTGGGGTACGCTGCTGCAGTGCGCTTGTACCATTCTTTCATGGTCTGGTCGTCGATATCCCAGACTTTGAGACCACGCTTTTTCATCGCTTCCAGGGAGGCACTTTCACGGCTTCGTGTATCCTTTCGCAGCTTCTCTCCGATCTGGTTCGCTATCTCACGGAGCTTAGCTTGATATGCAGGATCAACCTTCTCCCAGTCCTCGGATCGGATCACCACAGCTCCCTGAAGGGGAGCCCATTTCATCCCGTTCATGTTCTTTGCGTACCGGTACAGATTGGAGGCCTCGGCCACGTAGATCGGAACATAGAACGCATCAATGAGACCGGTCTGAAGACCTGCCACCATATCGGCAGTCGTAATCGGGATCGGCCTGAAGCCGGCCCATTTCGTGATTTCGACGATCACCGGCTGGGTTACGGAGGCCGCCAGCTTCATCTTCTCGAGTTCCACCGGGCTTAGCATCGGCTGCTTGCTGAAGAAGTGAACCCATCCTACATCTGACCAGGTCAGAACATGGAATCCTTTTTCCTCTAAACGTTGCTCCATGTCCAGATTCATTTCCTTTCGGACGTAGTCCCACTCCTCATAGCTTTCGAACATAAGCGGGATCATCACGGCATAAGCGGATCGGTCGATCTCGGCCAACCCTGCAGCCGAGATGGCGGCAGCCTGGATCTGTTGGATCCGCATTTTCTTGATCATCTCGCTCTCATTACCAAGTTTCCCGCCTGCAAGAATCTTCAGTGTTACCTCGCCTCCCGTTGCCTCTTTCCAGAGAAAGCCCATCTCCTTGAGTATTTGGCACCAGATCGATCCTTTGGGTGCCGTAGTGCCGAGTCTGATGACCGTTTTCGCCGGTACCCGCGAAAGCGGGTATCCAGAAAAGATGATACATTAATTCAATTACCTGTAAACATTCGGGGCATTTTTATTACCCGGGAGAATTAAAAGGATGAAAGAACGTACCGGCTTTTTTGTGTGTCACTGTGGGTCTAATATTGCTGGTAAGGTACGTGTTGAAGAGGTCCGGGATTATATTGCTAATCAGCCCGGTGTGGTCGTTTCCAAAGATAATCTCTTCATGTGCTCCGACCCGGGCCAGGAGATGATAGAGCAGGCTATCAAGGAGCACAATTTGACACGTGTCGTAGTGGCCTCATGCTCTCCGAGAATGCATGAACGGACCTTTCGGTTGGCATGCCAGAGGGCGGGGCTGAATCCCTATCGCGCCTTCCATATGGTGTGTATTCGTGAACACTGCTCCTGGGTCACCGAAGACGAAGACGAGGCTACGGAAAAGGCAAAGGAACTCTGCCGCGCCGGCGTCCAGCGGGTGCTCTTTCAAAAGGCCCTGGACCCCAAGGTTGTACCTGTTAATCCAAACGTACTTATTGTTGGCGGCGGTATCGCGGGAATGCAGGCGGCCCTTGATGTAGCCAGTGCCGGGTATAAGGCGTACGTGGTGGAAAGACAGCCCACAATAGGCGGCCATATGCTTCAGTATGACAAGACATTCCCCACCCTGGATTGCGCTTCCTGCATCGGGACCCCGAAGATGGTATCTGTGGGCCAGCATCCCAATATAGAAGTCCTCTCCTACAGCGAAGTTGAAGAGATAGACGGGTTCGTTGGCAACTTCAAGGTAAAGGTACGCAAAAAGGCCCGTTATGTCACAAATGACTGCACTGGATGTGGTGAGTGTGCATCGGTGTGCCCGGTGGAGAGGCCCAATGAGTGGGACGAGGGGCTCAAAAACCGCAAGGC
>JAUWTT010000158.1 GCA_030614585.1 Acidobacteriota bacterium | reverse complement strand
TGGTGGCTATGGATGACGCTAGCCGCAGTATTCATCGTGGGTGAGATCTTCACTGCCGGGTTCTTCTTGCTGTGGTTTGGAGTGGGCGCGGTTGTGGCCGGCCTTTTGTGTTTGGCCGGTTTCAAGATGGTTTGGCAGTTGGCGGTCTTTGTGATCCTTTCGACAGTACTCTTTGCATGCTCCCGGAAACTGGGCAGCCGGATGGCTGGAAAGCAGCCAGGCATTGGTGCGGATCGTCTTGTCGGCGAGGAATGTGTGGTGCTGGAGTCGATTGACAGCGGGGCTAACTCGGGCCTTGTCCGCAAGGCTGAAGAGAAATGGCGTGCCGTGAGTGCAACTGGAGAGAATATAGCCGTCGGTCGCCGTGTCAAGGTTGTCGAGGTGAAGGGCACTCGGTTGGTAGTCAGCCCTATGGAAGAAGGAGGATAGTATGGAAGACGCAATGGTGTTTGTGCTGATTGTAATTGCTCTGGTGATATTCATCGTCGCTATGACGGGGCTGCGCATCGTCAGACCGTGGGAAAAGGGACTGATCGAGAGGCTGGGGAGATATCAGCGGACCGTTGACTCCGGACTGATCATGATCGTCCCGTTTGTCGAGAGGCTGATCAAGGTTGATATGCGCGAACTGGTCGTCGATGTGCCCCCACAGCAGGTAATTACCAAGGACAACGTTGCTGTAGAAGTCGATGCGGTTGTCTACTACGAGGTGACCGATCCCGTGAAAGTTACCTATAACGTCGGCAATTACTACATAGCTGCGACCAAGCTGGCGCAGACGAACTTACGTAACCTGATTGGAGATTTGGCTCTTGACGAATCCCTGACCTCACGCGAACTAATCAATACCAGGCTCAGAGAGATTCTTGACGATGCTACCGACAAATGGGGTACCAAAGTGACCCGAGTTGAACTGCAGAGAATTGAGCCTCCGCGTGACGTGACTGAAGCGATGCACCGGCAAATGAAGGCTGAACGAGAGCGGCGGGCCATGATTCTTGAGGCCGAAGGGCGCAAGAAGTCGGCGATTTTAACGGCAGAGGGTGTCAGGGCTTCGGCGATACTGGAAGCCGAAGGTGAGGCCGAAGCGATTAAAAAGGTTGCAGACGCAGAAAAATTCAAGAGACTAACCGTTGCCGAAGGTGAAGGCCAGGCAATCGAAAGGGTGTTTCTGGCGATCCACAATGGCAATCCCACAAACGATTTGATAGCGATCAAGTACCTCGAAGCTCTGGGTGAGATAGCCAACGGCCAAGCCACCAAGGTGTTCCTGCCGCTCGAAACCACGGGTCTGCTTGGAAGTATTGCAGGCATAGCCGAGGTTTTGAAAGAGAAGGTTGATGTCTCGTCAACCGATGGGCACGGTGCCTAGACCTTAGATTCTTCTGTGGTCCGTGAAGTGTGGGAATCCAGGATGGATCGACTTACCCGCTTCACGGGCTAGGGTCCGGGATCTCCCAGAGGTGGAGAAGCTACTGTCGCGTTACCTGACAGAGACCAGCGGATGACTCCGGAGACGTCGATGTAGAAATATCGGTCTCCAGTTATTCCTGCCCTTGTTGGCCATCCTTTTCCCCACCAGCGTGTGTTTTCTCCAGCCGCGTTGTCTATGCTGAACGTGTAGCCTTGTGCGTCGGGATCCGGGTTGCCGATGAAGCCATCTCCGACCAACTGGTTATCGGCGTCGGCGTAGGTTCCGTGTCTCATCCGGTAGAGTTCCTGGGCCGAAGTCCAGGATCGCATATAGGATATTGCGGCCGCTTCGTAAGCCGCTTTCTTGGAACTTTGGAGGTTGGGGATCGCGAGTGAAGCGATGATTGCAATCACAGCGACCACAATCAGAAGTTCCAAAAGCGAAAACCCAGATTGAGACCTATTCTTCTTGGACATAGCGCCACAATCTATTATCTTTGTGCGCTCTTGTCTCAATTGTGATCAGGATCACAATCTTTTGGGATACCTATCTCGTTCCATCCCCTGTGGGTCGGACGCCTAAGCTTTTAGCTTCATTGCGTCAGGATCCCAAACATAGATCCGATCATCCAGATAGCACATATTGGCCAGAAGCGCCGGGGCGGCTGCTCTCAGGCCAAAAGTGGCATCTTCGACGATCGGCGTGCCATCCCATATGCCCCGGAAGAAGAACCGGAAGTGGTCCACCCGGCTGTCATATCCTTCGGGCGCTTGGTATTCACTGCTGCCGTTCAGCTGCGCCAACTGTGGTTGAGTACGTCCCACGTGGGTCTTCCTGTAAGCATCGATGAAGGCCTTTTGCTGTTTCTCCGAGAAGGTCCGGACAGAGTTGTAACCGTAGACTAATTCTTCAAAACCCGCCTTTGCGGGGGTCGTATGGGTCAGCACAATTCCACTCTCCCCGATGGTCATCATGCCTTCGTTTCCAATCAGCTGAAACGTCGGTCCATGTCCTCCATCAGCAAAGTGAGCCCCCAGGAACAAGGTAAAGGCGGGGTGGTTTCCCGTCTTTGCGTACTCGTAGAGTCCGAGGATCATGTCCGGGACTTCCCGCTTTTCTTTCCAAAACCGGGTACCGCCGGTCCCCATCGCTTTCACCGGGCCGTTGGAGCCGATAATGTAGTGAAGTGCGGAAAACCGGTGCACGTACATGTCTCCGGCAACGCCTGTGCCGTAGTCCCAGTACTTTCTCCATCTGAAGAAACGATCGGCATCGAACGGAACTTTCGGGGCTGGGCCAACGAAATCGTCCCAGCGAATGGTGTCTGTCGAGGCATCTGGAGGAATTGAATATTGCCATGCGCCGAGTGCACTGTTCCGGCTAATCAGGATATTGCCCATGTTCAGCTCGCCGATCGCACCAGACTCGTAGAGTTGTTTAGCCTTTTCGGCGACAACCGAGCTCACCGTCTGGCTTCCGACTTCGAGCACCTGTTTGGTAGCTTTCTGTACCTCGATGAGCTTGGCTCCCTGCTCAATCTTCTGAACCATCGGTTTCTCAAGGTAGACGGGTTTCCCGGATTGCATGACATCAATCGCCATCTGCTGATGCCAGTGGTCTGGCGTCGAAACAATGACCGCGTCAATGTCAGAGCGATCCAGGAGTTCCTTGTAGTGGTGTGTCGTATGAACGTGGGACCCAAAAACCTCCTTGGTACGCTCCAATCTCCCGGCATAGCAATCTGCAACGGCGACAAGCTCGACACCTGGGACTTTCAACGCGGTTTGAGTGTCCTCGAAGCCAATAATGCCCATCCCTATCGTCGCGAGCCGGATCTTATCGTTCGGCGAGACAACGCCAACTGCCGGAGCAGCTCTGGTTGAGCCCAGGATGGCCGGGGCAGCTGAGGCTGCAAGAGTTGATGTCGTTGCCAGTTTCAAAAAGTCACGTCGTGATGATTTGCTTTTGTTTTCCATCGTTTCACCCTCAGTTGGAGTATCTTGGTAGACAGTTAATCGCCCATAAGTTCTACCATAACCTCAGTCTAAATTCTCGACTTCTTTGAGGTAACAGGTCAGCCATCGGCTGAGAATTGGTTCCATAAAGAAAGTCCTTCTGCTGGTTTTTGGCTCAAATGCGTGGCTGTTCTGGCTGGGAGACCCGGCGAAGGAACGAGATCGGCAGGACGCTTTTGTATCATTTTGGGCTTTTTTTCACGAAACTCTAAAATGTTGAAATCAACTCTTGACAAATAGGGGTGAAAAATGAGAGAAATTAGTAGCCGATCACCAAATGGCCGAGAGGTTTGTCCTCCTGTTTAATCCTTCCCTCTCGGCCGTCCTCTTTTCTTGATTCTTTGGTCACTTGTGATGATGTCACTCAGATCCCGTTCGGTAGACCTACGAGACGCCGTACGACGGTACTCGAGTAGTCAGTTCGCCGTAGCCCTAACCGGAGCCGGAATATCGGTTGCGTGCGGGATTCCCGATTTTCGTAGCCCCGGCGGATTGTGGACCCACTATGAGCCCAACGAATATGGGACGCTCGAAGCATTCCTGACCAACCCGGCAAAAGCCTGGGAGTTCTACAGGGCTCTTGGAAAGACACTGGAGGACTGTATGCCGGGGAACGCTCATCAGGCACTCGCTCGGCTCGAGGAACAGGGAGACCTGCAGGGGATCGTTACTCAGAATATCGATAGGCTCCATCAGGCAGCAGGGAGTAGGAGGGTTTTGGAAGTCCATGGGACTCATGAAACGCTTCAATGTCTGCAATGCTCACACGTTGAGGCTGCGGGGGACAGGTATTTGGACTCATGCGAACTGCCGAAGTGCCCCGGATGCGACTTTGTGCTGAAGCCTGATGTTGTTCTTTTTGGCGAACCGATCAGGTGCTGGGAAGAGATTGATCCTCTCGTTGGTCGGTGTGATCTTCTGTTGGTCATTGGGACTTCTGCGAACGTTTACCCGATTGCAGAACTGCCCGAGCGTGTGAGAGCCCAGGGTGGAAGCGTAATTGAATTCAATTTGACTGAGACGCGAATCTCACCTGGATGCGACTTCGTCATACGGGGGGAAACGGAGACAACCGTGCCACGTTTCGTGGATGCTGTTCTGACATCCACTTAGAACCAGCGTTTTGGCATTTGAGGTCTCTTATCCAACTAGAATTCGGTATGATGAGTTGCCTGAATTGAGGATGTTGTGTAGATGATGATGAAAGTGAAGCAGAGTGTTCCTGATTTCCGAACTGTAATTAGTTTGTGCGCTCTCCTTCTGCTGCTTGCGGGCATGTGCGGTGGCTGTACCAGTTCTGCAGAGGGTTCCGAACCTCGGGCTGCATACACTCAGGTCAAAGAGCAGGGAGCCTTGCTTTTGGATGTTAGAACACGTCAGGAGTTTCTTCAGGGCAGGATTGACGGTGCAAAGAATATTCCGGTAACCGAATTGAAGCAGCGGTTGCATGAAATAGAAACCCTTGTGGCGGGGGACAAAAGTCGCCCTGTTGTCGTGTATTGCGCGCGGGGTTATCGTGCCAGTCAGGCTCGAGAAATCCTGCTGAATGCAGGTTTTGAGAAGGTCACTAACCTGGGCGGGATTAGCGACTGGCCTGAAGCAGTACAGTGAGGTTCAGAGGGCGGTCTCTCGCTTGCCAAAAGTAGTCCCCGGGTTCCAATGCCTTATGCGGGCTAGTGCCTCTTGGAAGAAGCAGGTGGTGTTGAGGACCTGACCTGGTATCAAGCTCGGACGGAACTTGCATGTAATCGATACGTCTATAATATACGGAACGTACTATGTTCATCATCTGAGACGGGCGTAACAGTGCCATGGTTAAGGCAATTCTTCTTACCATTTTGGCCAGTGGACTGATGGGGGGCGGGCTGGACGAAGATCCTCTGGCCATGACTGAGGAAATGAGGACTTTCTTCGAGGAGAGAGTGGATCGTAGAGCTCCTCCGAGGCAGCGTGTACAACTCATCCTTTCCGCTCTTTTCGATGAAGATGGAGTTGCCTTTACCTACCGTAATGAAACCCGAACGGCTGCCGAAACCTATGAGAGGCGTTCAGGGGATTGCCTCTCTTTTACGAATCTCTTCATCGCCGTTGCGCGCCATTTTGATCTGGCCGCCCAGTATCGGGAAGTGGACATCGCACCTAACTGGAGCCAGAGAGGCAGCATCGTTGTTTTCAACAGACACTTGAATTCGGTGGTTGGTGCCGGGAGTCGGGGTTACGTGATCGACTTAATCCCCCGAATCAATCGGATCGAAGTTGCTGGTCGAGTCATCACCGATGATCGCGGGTTCGCCCACTATTACAACAACAAGGGGGCCGAATCGCTGGGCGAAGGAAATCTTGCTTTGGCAAGGAGTTACTTCGAGAAAGCTCTAACGTATGACTCGGAGGCTTCCTTCATTTGGGCCAATCTTGGAGTCGCGCAGACCCATCAAGGGAACCTTTCAGAATCGGAGGAATCGTATCAAAGGGCAATAGAGTTGAACAAACACGATATGGTAGCTCTTACGAATCTCGTTCGCCTCTTGGAGAAAGAAGGGCGTCGTGAGGAGGTGTCTCGCCTCCAGAAGAGAATTGAGGACTTTCGAAACAAGAATCCCTATTTCCATTTCAGCCTTGGCGAAGAAGCTTTTGACCTGGGTCTCTTTGATGAGTCTCTCCAGCACTACAAAGCCGCGCTCCGCCGTAAGCCGGACGAACCGCTCTTCCATCACTCAATGGCCAAGACGTATGCACAGCTTGGGGATGTCAAAAAGGCCATCAAGCATCTGAAGAAAGCGCGGAAATATTCGCCTGACGAAACGGGTAGGACCCGCTACAACCAGAAGCTGGCTTACCTTGGCGTCACTCAGGTTGACCGGTGATCTCTCCGATTCAGGGGTGTGTCGCCCAAATGAGCAGAAGGGCCGAGGGCTGGGCTCGAAACTCGAAGTAAGGAGGTCGAAGGTCTAACGACTCTACGCGGATAATATAAACCACCAAAACACCAAGGACACAAAGGTAAACGAATTATTCTTAGTGTTTCTTGGTGCTCTTGGTGTCTTAGTGGTTATGCCGTAGGCCTTCCTATTTCGAGCTTCGAACTTCTGCTGTTCCGGTTTGAGCGACAGACTCTGACCGGTCCGGCCCACCTTTATCCTCAGTGGAAAACGAGGCTTGCATAAGTGACAAATGATCCGGTTGCATCAATCTGGCCGTGACTGTGAGCCAGGAGTTCTCCTTCTTGATCCTGTAGGTATTGAAGGAGAGTGTACAGACAGGGGAATCCACAAATCCTTCGTCGATCTTGTTCTGAAGCGACAAAGTTGGAGAACCCTTCCGAGTCGCCTGCCGTGACCGAAGCAAGCATCTGCAAGTCTTTAGCCTTCACGTCTTCAACCGTCCTTGAATCGGGTGTGAAGCTGTCTCCGTAGCGCGGGCCAATATGGGCCAGGTCGATACTTGCGATCAAGCACACGCGCCTACCTGTCGAAGCCTCCGCGGATTGGAGAGCTCGGACGAATTTGCGGACCTGGTCAGCGCACGCGGCCTTGTTCCGGTTTGGGAGTATCAAATCGGCATAGGAAAAGCTTGCCAGGACAGGAAAGATCTTGAATGGGCTTGAAGCCAAAGCGTGCTGCAAGAAGAGCAGCTGAAACTCGATCGTGTGTTCGTTTCTGTGACTGAGTTCTTCGCCAAACGCATCTGATCCCACCACGCTTTCAAAAGACTCTGCGAACTCAACGTCGGCTTCTGCTACGCCGAAGGGTGTTTCGAAGTCTTTGACACAGACTGAAAAACAGTTCTGGACGCCCATGTGCCCTGTTCCCAGAATGACAAAAAGATCCGGGGGTTCAGATTCTGCAAGCCGGCGGTAAGCGTGTGTGTAGGTAGGCCCTCCTAGGCGCAAATCAATATGAGGGGCGACTAATGCACGAATTCTCCTCTCCTGTCGAGCCTCGGGCAACCCGGCGCCGTCAACCTCTTGATAGAACGATCCCAGCAGTTCTCTCAACTCGCTCTCTTCAGCAGGATAACTGACTCCTGAAAGGTGGGCCGGGCGTACGCTTTGTTTTTTGAACTTTCGCTCAACTTCCGCCCGCCTTTTCCGGAAGTTTTCGTTATCGAGGAAATAAACATTGTCGAGCTGGGTGATCAGGCCTTCGACCTGTTCGCGAAACACAATCTGGCCTGATCGCTTCGTCAAAACGGCTTGGATGTCCAGCACGGAATTCGTGCCGTCAAAAAGTGTCAGCAACTGGTAGAGTTGGGGGCTCACCACCAGCGTTTGCTCCCCAATCTGAGTGGGATCGCTGAGTAGGATAACCGGCTTCTCGCCCTCGGCATGGGGCAAAGCCTCAAGATAGCGTAGCTTTGGATACGGGTTACTCATGTGACTCGCAACAATTCTAATGCATGGCGTGCTACTAAATCACCACGCCATGCATTAGGAAATGACCCTAATCAGAGATGTGCAAGTACGAATACGGCCAAAGGACCCCCACATGAAACCTATCTCAGCGATCCTCGTCGGAAAGCAGCAGAAAAGCCGAAGACCATCGTCAGAGTCCCGGTGGGGTGAGGCCCGGCTGAGGATGAGTTTTCTATCGACTAATCCCTTAGCGATCTTGGCGAGCTTTGCGTGAAATAAACAGGGTTCACGCAAAGCCGCAAAGAAGCAAAGGAGAAGCGACATCGTGCAGAGGTAACTTAGACTCGATCAACTTCGAATGAGAGCTTCTGACCTTTTCCGATTGTTTTGGCCGGCACAAACGATTCCTCGCCAAAGTCCTTTAACTTGAACCGTGTAAGACT
>JAUWTT010000439.1 GCA_030614585.1 Acidobacteriota bacterium | reverse complement strand
CGAGCCCTGAGCGAGGACCCACTGGAGCGAAGAGCTGTCGAAGACTCGTTTCCCACGTCAGTACTCTGGGGCACCAAAGTCGTCGCCGAATCTGAGGACCGTTTCCTCGTCGACTGGACAGAGTTCTTACTGAGAGATGTTCACGGTGTGATACAGACTTTGAAGAGGACGGAACAGGGCGATTACAAACTCGACAGCTCTCGCTGTGCAGTCCACTTGCCAGGGACGGAGGCCTTTCCCGCGAATACAGAGTTCGAGTCAGTGCTCACCTTTGTCGGCGATTCACCAGGCCAGTTGGTGTCGGAGATGTCGCCTGATCCTTCTGCTGTAACCCTCCGACAACATCATTCCTTTGTCCAGTTGCCTGATGACGGCTTTCGGCCGCGGACCTTCGATCCCAGGTCGGGAGCCATCGCCATGACCTTCTTCGACTATGCCTCCCGATTAGATGAGCCGTTGGCCAAACAGTATATTCTCAGACATCGGCTACAGAAGAGAGATCCCTCCGCAGCACTTTCCGAACCCATTGAGCCGATCGTTTACTACGTAGACCCAGGTGCTCCGGAGCCGGTGCGGTCGGCTCTGATTGAAGGAGCTTCATGGTGGAACGAGGCCTTCGAAGCAGCCGGCTTCAAGGACTCTTTTCGCGTTGAACTCCTGCCTGCAGGTGCCAGCCTACTCGACGTACGTTACAACGTCATACAATGGGTCCACCGTTCAACCCGAGGCTGGTCCTACGGAAGTTCCATCATCGACCCTCGAACTGGAGAGATCATAAAAGGTCACGTATCACTCGGATCACTGAGAGTGCGTCAGGACCGCCTCATCTTCGAGGGTCTCCAGCCTCCATATCCTGCGAGTGGCTGTCAAGCCGAAAATTCTGCTGGCGCCACAGCGCTGGCTGCATTGGACGACAACGCAGATCCCGTCGAAGTGGCTCTGGCGCGCATTCGACAACTCTCGGCTCACGAAGTCGGGCACACTCTCGGATTTTCCCATAACTTTGCAGCAAGCACATTCGGTCGTGCATCGGTGATGGACTACCCTGCCCCACTTGTCAAGATCACTGCCTCGGGAGCATTGGACCTTTCGGAAGCATATGACACGGGAATAGGTGAGTGGGACAAAGTGTCCGTTCGTTATTCCTACTCAGAACATCCGTCTGGAAGTGACGAAGCCCAAGCCCTGACTGCCATAATCATGGACGCCCTGGAATCCGGCATGTACTTCATGAGCGATCCGGATGCACGTCCCCCAGGCGGAGCCCATCCGTTTGCACACCTTTGGGACAATGGGGCTGATCCTGTCGAACAACTCGACCACATCATGAAGGTGAGACGGATTGCACTCCAGCGGTTGGGGGCGGAGTCCGTCAGGGAAGGAGAGCCCCTCGCCAACCTGAAAGCAGTCTTCGTTCCGATTTATCTTTTTCATAGGTACCAGGTAAACGCGACTGCCAAGCTTGTTGGCGGAGTCAACTACCGTTACAGTCTTCGCGGCGATGGGCAACCGCTCCAGGAACGAGTATCGCCGGAGATTCAACGAAGAGCGTTAGATTCATTACTCAAGACTCTGGAACCTGCTGAATTAGTTATACCTGAGGCCCTGCTTCCTCGACTGTTGCCCGATCCCAACGGTTCCCAGGGACTGCATGAACAGATGCCCGGCTATACGGGAGTCATATTTGACCCCCAAGGCGCCGTAGAGGTCGCTGCCGACCTGGTCGTCGGTATGATCCTGGAGCCAGAAAGGGCCGCCAGATTGGCTCAGCTTGATGGCACCGGTTCCTACTCAAACCTCGCAGACACAATTGAAGCGCTTCTGGGAGCTAGCTGGTATTCCGAAGGTGGCCATGAGCCTGCTCTCGCCGCTGCCAGGAGATCTGTAGAGACGGTCGTCCTTGACCGCTTAATCAGGTTGGCTGAATCGCGGGAAGCCTTCGCAGAAGTGAGAGCAACCGTCCTGAAGAAGTTGACTGAGCTGAAGGAGTATCTGTCAGATTATTCGGCTGGAGAGTCTGGCCAGGACCAGATGTATGGGGATTGGGCCCGAGCGGAGATTGACCGTTTCCTCGGCCGTCCCTTTTCCAAACCGGCAAGCCGCTACGATATGAAACCGCCGCCGGGAAGCCCCATCGGAGACTCGAATTAACCCGATTGGGCTTTTGTTACACAAGCTGCACAGTTGTAAGCTCTGCGCAGCGTATCCTATAGTAGGACTTAATATGGACCCAATTCACGCACACGAAGGCTGGTTTGTTTCGCACCTGTTCTACCGGATCAATCGGACTGTTTGGGAGTCACTGGACCCTGCTCGGCAAGCAAAACAGAGAGAGACATTTCAGCGATTGGTCAGTGACTTTCCAAGGGCTGAGCACTGCCAGATTCACTGCTACTCCATCTGGGGGCTGAAAGCCGACCTAGGCATGATCCTGATAAGCCCAGAACTCCAAAGCCTCAATGATGCGGAGTTCGACATATCAACGACTCTTTCTCCTGGTGTTATGGAACCGGTGGATTCGTTCATCTCGCTCAGTGAAACTTCGGAGTACATGTCTCAGACTCAGGACTACGATCGAACTCTGAGAGAGAAAGAGGGCCTGACTCCTGACTCTCCGGAGTACCAGGAAAAAATGGAAGCGTTTCGTCAGCGGATGCAAGTCTATACGAACGACCGCCTTTACCCAAGCATCCCAGAGCACGAGATCATGTGCTTCTACCCGATGAACAAGCAAAGAGGGGACAAGGAGAATTGGTATCTTCTCGACTTTGAAACGCGGAAGAAATACATGGCCGGGCATGCAATAACCGGGCGTAAATTCCAGCAACACATCAAACAGTTGGTTACCGGCTCAATTGGCCTCGACAACTGGGAGTGGGGCGTGACGCTTTTTGCCGATGACCCCTTCTATTTCAAGAAACTCCTTTATGAAATGCGGTACGACGAGGCCAGTGCTCGTTTCGCTGAGTTCGGCAGTTTTTATGTCGGCATTCGTCTGGAACCTGGAGAACTGTTGAAGAGGCTACGCCTGTAGTCCGTTTAAAACTGAACCCGATCTATAGGAAGAACGAATCCCACTCGGGATGGCAATCACGAAAGGAGAGAGTAATGGCAAGACCAGTTACGCTATGTACCGGGCAGTGGGCTGATCTCGATTTCGAAACCCTCTGTCAAAAGGCAAAACAGTTTGGCTATGACGGAGTTGAGTTGGCGTGTTGGGGTGATCACTTCGAAGTCACGAAAGCCCTCGAAGAAGAGGGCTATTGCGATGGCCGCTGGGAAGTCTTGAATCGACATGGACTGAACTGCTTTGCCATCAGTAACCACCTGGCCGGACAAGCCGTGTGTGACCTTATCGACTCGAGACACAAGGCGATAGTTCCGGCTCATGTCTGGGGAGATGGAGACCCGGAAGGAGTACGGCAACGCGCCGCAACCGAGATGAAGAAGACCGCTGAAGCTGCGGCAAAGTTCGGAGTCAAGGTGGTGAATGGTTTTACAGGAAGCAGTATTTGGAAATACCTGTATTCCTTTCCCCCGGTTGCCCCAGAAACCATTGAAGCAGGGTATTCCGATTTCGCTGAGCGCTGGATTCCCATTCTTGATGTCTATCAGGAACTCGGAGTGCGGTTCGCCCTCGAAGTGCACCCGACTGAGATCGCTTTCGATGTATCGAGCGCACAGCGCGCCCTGGACGCATTGGGACTACATCCGGCCTTTGGATTCAATTTCGATCCCAGCCATCTTGCGTACCAGGGAGTCGACTACGTCGGATTCATCAGAGCTTTTGGAGATCGTATCTTCCACGTACACATGAAAGATGTGTACTGGTCAGATAAGCCGTGCCGTTCCGGAGTTTTCGGCGGACATCTCGACTTCGGCCACCCTGATCGCTTCTGGGATTTCCGTTCACTTGGCCGGGGCAAGATCGACTTCGAGGAAATCATCCGTTCATTGAATGAAGTCGGCTACACCGGACCACTTTCGGTCGAATGGGAAGACGCTGGAATGGATCGGGAACACGGCGCTACCGAAGCAGCTGCCTTTGTCAAGAAACTCGATTTCAAGACCTCGGGCGTGGCCTTCGATGCCGCGTTTGCGCGGGAATAGACTTGGGTCTTGGGTCTTGGGTCTTGTCGAAGTGCGAAGGACGAATGTCGAACGACGAACGGCCGCATGGGGACATTCGTCATTTGTCATTTGTCATTTGACATTTGTCATTGCTTCACCCTTCGGTGACCTTGATCCAGACTTTTCGCCGGCGAGGTCCGTCAAACTCGCAGAAATAGACCCCTTGCCAGCGACCCAGCTGAAGCCTTGAATCCTCCACCAGGATCTGCAGCGAAGGG
>JAUWTT010000307.1 GCA_030614585.1 Acidobacteriota bacterium | reverse complement strand
TGCACGCCATCTACACTTTTAGAGTTTGTTTCGAACTTCGGATTTCGAGCTTCGAGCTTGGGCTGTTGCGGTTTCGTTTGGGCAACAGCCCCCCCGGTCTCATTTCCGTTGGTGGACGAGTCTGCCCCCCACGTAGGTCTGTTCCACCTTCATTTCACGGATGCGGTCGATCGGGCAGGTAAGGATGTCCTCCTCCAGGACTATGAAGTCGGCCAGTTTCCCAGGTTCGAGCGATCCCAATTCCTTTTCAGCAAACAGGATGTACGCGTTGTTGATCGTGTAGTAGCGGATAGCTTCGACCCTGGATAGCGCATGTTCCTGGTGGAGAGGCTTGTCGAGCCAGCGGGCAGTTCTGGTCATCGCCACCCACATTCCCATCCACGGGTTATAGAAATTGATGGACCGGAACGAACCCAGCTTCTGCATGTGATCTGAGCCGCCACCAGCGATGGCCCCGGCAGCGAAAAGAGCTCTCAGCGGCTGGAACCAGCTCATGCGATCGTACCCGAAGTGATGTTCCAGAGTCCGACCGTCGAGATAAAGCCAGGCGGGCTGAATGTCCACGAGGATACCCATATCGGCGACTCTCCGGACGGCATCCTCTGTCATGAAGTTAGAGTGGCAAATCACGGGTCGTTTCTCTCGAATGTTGAAGCGCCCTCGGAGTTGTGCGCAGGAGTTGATAAAGGCAGTGACAGCGCCGTCTCCCACCGAGTGAGCCATGAATTGGACGTCGTTCTCAAAACATGTAGCCATGATTTCGACCAACTTCTCATCCGGGATGAATTGCATGCCGCGATAGTCCGGATCCAGGATCCCGTAGAGATTGCTGACGCCCCAGGGCTCGAGCATGTACGCACTTCCGGTCAGCATACCCCCATCCAGGTAGGTCTTGACGGCACGCAGGCGAAGCATCGGATCAGCTGAACGAAGTGGCGAATCCGCGACTTCCCTGATTCTCTGGCGAATCTCCGTGATCGGTTGAATAGTGTCCACATGAAGAGAAAGGTAGACGCGAGAATTCAACTCGTTCCGACTGCGAAGCGCCTTGTAGAGATCGACTTCGTCAGGGCTCGCGTCCCGCTCTCCAAAGCTGGTTATTCCGACCGCGCTGTAGTCGGCCAGAAGCCTCTTCACCCACTCGGCTCTTTCCTCACCAGACGGGACTCTTGCCGAGTTCTTCCCCTTGAGATACCTGGTGCAGCTGCGCAGGATTCCTGTGAGTTTCCCTGTGGATGGATTCTTCTCGGCGTGACCTGGACCTCCATCATCCACCTTCCAGTTCTCATCGATGCCACTCAGCTTCAAGGCAAGGGAGTTGACTGAGGCGTCGGGTCCAGTCCTGAAGACAACAGGATGGTTTGGAGCTACACGGTCGAGTTCTTCCCGGCTCGGATAGCGCTGTTCCTTCAGTCGGGTGAGGAACACCTGGCTGACCCAAATCCATTCCCCGTCTTCGACAGTCTCAGTCCTGGACCGAATGTAGCTGAGTACATCTTCAATCGATTCCATGGGGGGGATCTCGTGGTCGAATTCGGTGACGGCCGCCCCCGCCGGGTGTGTGTGAGAATCGATCAAGCCGGGCATTACGGTTTTCCCCTGCAGGTCAACCCTCCGGGTGTTGGGTCCCTGGTACTGCTCGAGGTCCTCCTCGCGGCCAACAGCCAGTATTCGATCACCCTGTATTGCCATTGCAGAGTGGATTGAAAAGACTTCGTCGACCGTCACGAGTTTCCCATTCGTGAGAATGAGATCCGCTTCGGATGCTCCAAGAAGTGCCGGAATACCCATATGCACAAGAGTGAAGACAATGATCAATAATCGAGAAGCTGACATGTTCATCCCCTTTTTGCCTATTCTGACTGCGGGTGAGCAATCTCGTTGGCTGCTTTCAGTAACTCTTCGTTTCGAGAAGAAGGTCCGACGGCGCTTGAGAAATGAAAGCATCAATATAGCGTCCCCTGTGCAGTGTGCCTTAATCTCAGTTCTTATGGAAGGCCTATGGTGGGTGGCCGAGGCTGTAGGGTTCCGCTGCCGCACGCGCAACCGGAGTTTGCGTTTCGCTGGTGATAGGTTATCGGTAAACGGTTATCGGTAATCGGGGTGGTCTTGGGTCTTGAGTCTTGGGTCTTGGGTAGGCTGACCCGTGCTCGTGCTCGGCCTGTCGCGCCGTAGCTCGGAGAGCGAAGGCGGATGCTCGTGCTCGAACACTTTCCCTAGTTACCCATTTTCCCTTCGCGTCTTGGCGCCTTTGCGTGAAATGAATTTAGCTCACGCCAAGCCGCAAAGAACGCAAGGAAACCGTCCGTTCGTCGTTCGTCGTTCGACATTCCCTGCCCAAGACTCAGGACTCAGGACCCCAAGACCTCGAGCCCTGTGAAGTGTGAAGTGCGAACTGGAGCCCCCAAGACCCAAGACCACGAGACCAATTCCCTTGCGGCATTCGCTTAAAGACGGCAAGATGAGAACAGGCGAAATGAGAGGTGGTTTATGACTCTGGATCGAAAACGGGATGAGGAGCAGATCAGTTCGGGCCTTACAAGACGTCAGCTTCTGAAAGCCTCAGGTCTTGCCGGAACGGTCTTAGGTAGTGCAGGCCTGGGCCTATTGGGCTATCAGGCAGGAAAGGATCCATCTACTTATACGGGTAATGAGAGCTTCCAGGGGGCGGCCCAAACCTTTGATCGGAATCGATTTGCTGTGGATGTGCCTCATTACGAAAAGGTTGGTCCAACGCAACGGGTTGACGCAAGAACCGAGGTTGTCTTTTCCCGCGTCTCGAGACTGCGGCGTCAGTGGGAGGAAGAGACAGGTGCTGAAGGTCTCGATGACCAGCTCAAAGAGTACTATGCCCGATTTCCGGAGGACTTGGAGACGGACGTTCACCTGATAGAAGAGATCTTCCCCATCCATCGCGAAGAGGCGGAAAGGCATCGCGGCCAGTTTCTCCTGGCGGAAGCCTGGTCGAATGCAATGGGAGAAGTGTGGCCGGACGCAGTTGACACTCCACCAGAGGAGTCAGACTTTCCAAGCGGTAGTCACGGAGAGCCGGCGGAGCCTCTCAAGATGAAGTCTCCGGAAACAACTGCGGTCCTGATCAAAAAAATCGCTCATCAACTCGGATCAGTTCTGGTTGGAATCACAAGGCTTAATCCGGATTGGGTGTACAGCCATGCGATGCGCAGAAGAGGTTTTGATCCTGAACAACCTCTGGAGATTCCGAAGCACTGGGAATACGCGATTGTTGTCGGTACCCCGATGTCATGGGATCCGATGTATGCGAATCCAAACTATGGTACTTCGTCTGATGCCTACTCGAAGACCAGAATCGTGGCACTGAGACTTACCAGCTTCATCAAACAACTCGGATATCCTGCCAGGCCGCACGTTCCGGGTACTGAATATGATCTTATGGTTCCGCCGGTTGTGATCGATGCCGGTCTGGGAGAGCAGGGGCGGCATGGAGTGGTGATCACCCCTGAGCTGGGTTCCAATTTCCGTCCCGCGGTGATCACAACGAGTCTGCCCATGAAGATCGATAAGCCGATTGAGTTTGGAGTGCAGGACTTCTGCCGGACTTGCAAAATCTGTGCTGAGAACTGTCCAAGCGGATCTATCTCGACGGGGAAGAGGGAAGAAGTTCGTGGCTACCGACGCTACAAAATAGACTCAGCGAAATGTCACAGCTTCTGGTTCTCCAATCTTGGGAATCTGGGCTGTCGAATCTGTGTGGCCGTTTGCCCGTACACGCGCAAGTCGAACTGGCTTCACAGAACTGCACTCAATGTTACGTCCAATGACCCGACGGGTTTGTCGCACACGGTACTGACTCAGATGCAGAAGAGCTTTTATCCTGCCCCCGATCCCCAGGACTACTATCTTCCCTTGCTGGGAGGGAAGAATGAGTCATATAGGAAGCCGCCCTGGTGGTTGAAAACAGAGGATTTTATAGACCTGTAGGAACAAGTGGAGGGTTAACTCATTGAGCGGTCTTTTCTGGTTTGTCGAAGGCATTCTGTTCTGCGTGGCTCTGCTGGGACTTCGGGCCTGGACGCAGGATCGTGGCGTTCCGATGCCTCTGTGGAAGTGGATTCTCGTCGTGGGGTGGCTCGGTCTCCTCGGTTTTAGCCTGGCCTTCATTGGCACAAGTTTGGGTGAGGGGGAAACCATAGCCGCGGTCAAGGGGGGAGCCCTTTTCATCCTGATTACAGTCATAGTCGGAGTTGGATTTTGGAGGGTCCTAGGGTTCAGTAATCGGGTTGACGGGCGTGACGAACGTGACGAAAGGGCTGAGCTTGCCTCTGACGATCGTTCCGGGCCGGTTGATGAGGAGGTTTGAGTCGATTGCGGCCCTTCTGACGCTCTTGTCCCTCATTCTCGCTTGGGTGATCGGGTACCAGCGGCATCAGCACGATGTTGAATCAGCCCTGACCGAGGCATTTCCCGCAGCCACAGAATTTGGGACTGTCTCCCATCAGATCTACTTGATGGAGTCCAAAGAGGGAGGGCATTCTGAAAAGCGATATATCTCCATTGGTTCGGGCTACGGGTATGGAGGTCCTCTGACTGCCGCCTTCGTCTACGACGTCGACTGTCGAATCCAAAGTGTCACGGTTCTGGAGCACAAAGAGACGGTTCCGTTTTTTGGAAAACTGGAAAGAGACGGGTTTGCGGAGTCCTTTGTGGGGGAGAGCTGTATGTCACCATTCTTGCAAGGAGAGGGTGTGGATGCGGTGTCGGGCGCTACGCTTTCGTCGAATGCGCTGACCACTGCGGTGAGGAACTCCAGCCATCGGATCGCGAAGGAAGTATTTGGACTTGCACCCCCTGAAGAGGAAGGGTTCCACGTGAAGTTCGGCTTGAAAGAGGCTTCTCTCGTTATCTTATTCATCGTTTCATTGTTGTTGTTTGGGTTGAGGTTTAGATTTAAACGGCATGTACGATGGATGGCCTTGTTTGTGAGTATTCTGGTTCTTGGATTTGGCTGCACCACACTGCTCACGGTTGGCAACGTCGGTGCATTTCTTCTCGGCTATTGGCCTGGCTGGAGGACCCATCTTTACTGGTATCTCCTCTTGGCGATCGTCTTTGTTCCACTACTGCTCAGAGGAAAGCACTTCTACTGCGGCAGTATCTGTCCTTTCGGGGCGGTGCAGGAGTGCCTGGGTGCTTTGGGCGGAGCGAAGAGGAAGGTCCCTCACCGAATTCATGACTATCTTCGCTGGTTGCCGAGAGTTCTTGCTTGGATCTTTGTGTTCATTGCTCTGCTGAGTCAGAATCCAGGAATCCAGACTCACGAAGTATTTGGGACGTTCTTTCAACTGACCGGGACCACTGGCCAGTTCCTCTTGATGGCCGCCGTACTGATCGCGGCTCTTTTCATCACACGTCCCTGGTGTGCCTACCTGTGCCCGGTTCGGGGAGTGACGGACTTTGTCAAATCGGTAATCGGTAATCGGTCATCGGTAATCGGTCATCGGTGATCGGTAATCGGTGATCGGTAATCGGTGAATCGGTGAATCGGTAATTGGTGATCGGTTATCAGTTATCGGTAATCGGGCTTGAGACCTGGGGCTTGAGTCCTGAGTT
>JAUWTT010000178.1 GCA_030614585.1 Acidobacteriota bacterium | reverse complement strand
CGCCAGTTGTGAGTCGGATTTTGTTCACGGTTACGTTCCCGAATCTTAACGTTCGGCGCAAACATGTTCCTGGTGTCAAACTCCATTCCCTGGCCAAGAACCAGTTGTCTGATACGGATGTGATCGAGACAATTGAGCATCTGTTCCGATGTCAGATTTGCTTTGAGACCTACCGCAGCGTTCGGGACTATTACTTGAAAATCTGAGTGGTTAGGGGAGAGAGACGTTCGATGAGGATCGACCTTGGGGCCTTCTCGCGACGACCGGATGGGTCGGTAATCGGTAATCGGTAATCGGGGTGAACGGTTAAGAAGATTTACCACCAAGACACGAAGGGCACCAAGGATACACGGTGTTAGTGCCTCTTGGTGCCTTGGTGGTAAATCCCACAGCTGAAGAACCTCAGCCAAGCTGACTCTTCTGAAAAGCCCTGATCAAGTCAGTGTATTTCTGACCGGCTCCCGTGTTGAAGACGACGACAGAATCGTCAGGACGAATCCAACCGCTTTCTCTCAAACGTTTGAATGCAGCCCAACACGCCGCGCCTTCGGGGCAATACAGCAGGCCTTCTCCCTTTGCCAGTTCCTCGATGGCAGCATAAGTGTCTGAATCCGAGACGGCTACGGCCGTGCCACCACTCTGCCGGATCGCTTCAAGTATGAGAAAGTCACCTACGGCGCCGGGGACCCTGATGCCGGCGGCAAAGGTTTGAGGGTTTGTCCATGGTTCCGCGCTAGTCTGGTTCTCCTCAAACGCTTTCACCATCGGGGCGCAACCTTCGGATTGTACGGCTACCATCCGAGGGCGATGGGGACCGATCCATCCGAGGGCCGACATTTCCTCGAACGCTTTCCACATGCCAATGAGGCCTGTTCCTCCACCGGTTGGGTAGAAGATGACGTCCGGGAGTTCCCACCCCAACTGTTCGGCAATCTCGTAGCCCATCGTCTTCTTGCCCTCGATCCTGTACGGTTCTTTCAGCGTTGAGACGTCGAACCAATTCTCGCTTTCCTTCCTTCGAGCCATTGCTTTCCCGGCATCGGTAATCACGCCCTCAACGAGGTGAACTTCGGTGGATAAGAACTCGGTCTCGACAACGTTTGCCTGAGGTGTGTCGTCGGGAATAAAGACGTAGCTTTCCAGGCCGGCTCGAGAGGCGTAAGCACCCAGTGCTCCTCCTGCATTCCCGGCTGAAGGAATGCAAAGCTTCGTGGCTCCCAGTTTTCGAGCCATTGTCACCGCGGCAGAAAGTCCCCTTGCCTTGAATGAGCCTGTCGGATTCACCGATTCATCCTTGGTGAACAATTTCCTGACATCGTATTCCTTCTCAAGAAACGGCATTTCAAGTAGAGGAGTGAATCCTTCGCCGAGCGATACGACATCGCTTCGAGTTTCGACGGGCATGACCTCTAAGTAGCGCCACATACTTGCCACTCGACCCACCAGTAAATCTTTGGTGAAAACGCCACGAAGTTCGTCGAGGCGATACCTGACGAGAAGGGGGCTCTGACAGTCAGGGCACAAGTTGAGTAGCTCTGTCTTCGGCCAGGATTGGCTACAACGCGAGCATTCCAGATGAAGAACGTATGACATCCTACTCTCCTTTTGCAGTGCATGCCTGGGAAGACAAGCCGGGCTTACGCATTTGTGCAATCCGACTAATCTTCGGGCGTGCTAGTTGGTTTAGCCGAAAAGGCCATATTATACTGCTCGTTATTGACGTGCAGCAGGGACGAGAACATTAGGGAGCGGTCGCCGGAAGTACAGGCTTCCCCCAGTACGCCCCTGGAGATCTTGGGGGCGGTGGGTGCTTCCTTCTCAGGTGGAGAGGGAAGTGAGACGCCGTATTTGAGAACACTGCTCTGCCTCGCTTTCGGTGTGCTGGGTTTCTTTTGGTTTGCGTTCGTCCTTGTGGGCTGCGCGAAGGTAGGAGATCCACTGCCGCCGGTCGTCAACATCCCCGACCCAGTGCGAAATCTCCAACTGGTGCAAGTTGGATCGGAGGGTATTGAGCTGGTTTTTCCTATCACCGATGACACCGTCCAGGAGGTGAGAGTGTTCCGGGAATGCGCCGGGGAAATATCAGAGGAAAGTCAGCCTTTGACTCGAGTTGAGGTAGCCGACTTGGCAGTGGGAATTGAAACGGGAACAAGAATCTTTCGGGACTCGATCAATGGCGTGACAGGGCGCTGCAGCTATGCCGTTCGTTTGAAGGGTTCTAGCCGTCACTGGTCTGCTTTGTCGGATCCAGTGTCCACCGATCAGGTGCTGGTAGCGCAAGCTCCCCTGAATCTCAGGGCTAAGGTGTTGGAAGACCGGATTGAACTTACTTGGGATCCGCCGCGGCAGAACATTGATGGCTCTAAGCCGGCGAACTTGAGTGGATACCTGGTGAACTCCAGATATTCCTCTTCCGAGGCCCTGTATCTGGATAAGGACTTCAGGTTCGGAGAATCTGTCACCTATTCCGTACAGTCTGTTTGCCGAGAAGGCAATCCTCTGGTTCTCAGTCTTCCGAGCGCTTCGCTGACGGTTGAGCCGAAAGACATTTTTCCGCCGGAGGCGCCGGCTAAACTCATGGCAGTGGCGGTTGACGGTGCGATTCAGTTGATCTGGGACGCCAACACTGAGTCGGATCTTGCCGGATATGCCGTCTATCGCCGGGTAACTGGCGGGAGTTTTGAGAGGGTCTCCTCCCTGGTAACGGTGAATCGTTTTCTTGATGAGGCGGTCCCATCAGGCACTCTTTTTGATTATGCGGTTTCTGCCCTCGACAACGGGGAAAATGAAAGCCCCTACTCCGAAGTTGTGACGGTAACTTTGAATCCTTAGCCCACGAAAACCATGTTGGAGGTATGAATGAAACTCTTCCTGGACACTGCAGATATCGACGAAATCCGTGAGGGAGCTTCCCTGGGGGTCGTTGACGGTGTGACGACGAATCCATCGCTGATTGCCAAGACTGGGAGAACACTGGAAGAAGTCGCGCGAGAGATCTGCGAAATTGTTGACGGTCCCTTGAGCTTAGAGGTCATCTCAGCTGAAGCGGACGGCATGATAGAAGAGGCTAGGTCGCTCGCTGCCATACATAAGAACGTGGTCGTCAAGATCCCAATGATCCGGGAGGGGTTAAAGGCGCTCAACGTGATTTCGCAAGAAGGCATTCGAGTCAATGTGACTTTGATCTTCAGCCCCCTGCAAGCTCTGTTGGCGGCCAAGAACGGCGCTGCCTATGTGAGCCCGTTCGTGGGCCGTCTTGATGACATCGCAACGGACGGGATGAATCTTGTAGCGGAGATTATCGAGGTCTTCGATGCCTACGGTTTCGACACTGAAGTCTTGGTTGCTTCGGTGCGTCATCCCATGCACATCCTGCAGGCGGCTCAGCTTGGAGCGGACGTGGTCACGATACCTTTGAAGGTGCTCGAACAGATGCTGAAACATCCTTTGACAGATATTGGCCTGGAGAAGTTTATGGCCGACTGGAGGAAGAGCCAGGGTTGAGCTCCACCTTCGGTGGAACGAAGCGACCCTGGCGACGATCATCGAAATGGATATCGAAGAAAAACTCCGTGCATTGAAGGAGCGACACAAAAAGGCTGAGCGAGCCGGCGGCTCGGAGCGCGTCCAGCGTCAACATGAAGCGGGAAAGAAGACAGCTCGGGAGCGAATCGAGTTCCTGCTGGATGAGGGGTCCTTTGAAGAACTTGACAAGTTCGTAGTCCATCGCTGCCACGATTTCGAGATGGATTCACAACAGATCCCGGGTGACGGAGTCATAACCGGGTATGGGAAGATCGATGGACGGCTGGTGTACGTGTTTTCCCAGGATTTCACTGTGTTTGGCGGCAGTCTATCCGAGACGTATGCAGCCAAGATCTGCAAAATCATGGATTTGGCGATCAAGACCGGAGCTCCGGTTATTGGTCTTAACGACAGTGGTGGGGCACGGATTCAAGAAGGCGTTGTGAGCCTGGCTGGATATGCAGATATCTTCCTCCGGAATACTCTAGCGAGCGGAGTTGTGCCCCAGATCTCAGCTGTGTTGGGTCCCTGTGCGGGCGGGGCTGTCTACTCTCCTGCAATTACCGACTTCGTGTACATGGTCCACAAGACAAGCTATATGTTCATCACAGGACCCGACGTAATCAGGACCGTGACGCAAGAGGATGTTTCCAAATCTGAACTCGGAGGGGCCACGGCCCACAGTTCCATTAGCGGAGTTGCGCATTTTGCTGCTGGAGACGAGGAGGAGTGTCTCCTCGGGATCCGGGAATTGCTGTCCTTCCTGCCTTCCAACAATATGGAAGAACCGCCAGTCGAAGCCACCACCGACCCTCCCGATCGGCTAGATCCCGAATTAAACAAGCTGATCCCGATCGAACCAGACCAACCGTACGATATTAAGAAGCTAATCAGGTCCGTCGCAGACGATTCGCATTTCCTTGAGGTCCATGAGAACTACGCTCCGAACATTGTGGTTGGATTCGCCAGATTGGCAGGCAGGTCGGTTGGGATTGTGGCTAACCAGCCGGCTCATCTGGCCGGGACTCTGGACATCAATTCCTCGGTCAAAGGTGCTCGTTTCATTCGATTCTGTGATGCTTTCAACATCCCACTCGTAGTTTTCGAGGACGTGCCGGGATTTCTTCCGGGTGTCAGTCAGGAACACGGTGGGATCATCCGGCACGGTGCCAAGCTTCTGTATGCTTTTGCCGAGGCCACTGTCCCGAAGATAACCGTGATTACGCGCAAAGCTTACGGAGGTGCCTACTGCGTCATGGCCTCCAAGCACATACGTGCGGATCTCAATTTCGCTTTCCCAACAGCAGAGATCGCGGTAATGGGACCCGAAGGAGCTGTCGAGATCCTCTTCCGGAAGGAGTTGGCTGAAAGCTCCGAGCCCGAACAGTTCAAAAAAGAGAGGGTCGATGAATTCAGAGAGAAGTTTGCCAACCCTTACGTGGCCGCGGAGCGAGGCTACATCGATGAGGTGATCGAGCCTCAGTTCACCCGGTTGAAGCTGATTAGAGCACTCGAGCTGACGGCGAATAAGCGTGACCGAAACCCTCCCCGGAAGCACGGGAATATACCGTTGTGAGACGGATATTCTCAGGATCGAAATTGAGTGCCGTGAGTCTGGCCGATGTTTAAGTTTAAGAAAGTTCTGGTCGCGAATCGTGGCGAAATCGCCGTCCGGATTATCCGGACTTGCCGCGACCTTGGCATTTCTCCAGTGGCGGTCTACTCCGATGCTGATCGTGAGGCATTGCACGTCAAGCTGGCTGACGAAGCCTTTCATATCGGGAAAGCACCCTCGCTGGAAAGCTACCTGCGTGCCGATAGGATTCTGGATGTCGCAAGAAATTCGGGATGTGAAGCAATTCACCCTGGTTACGGGTTCCTCGCTGAGAACGAAGATTTTGCCAGAGCTTGTGCTGACATCGACCTGATCTTTATCGGTCCCCCTGCATCAGCCATCGCCCTCATGGGGAGCAAAACGGCCAGCAGAAAAGTAGTCGAAACCATAGGGGTTAGGGTTGTTCCGGGGAGTTCGGATGCAGTCGCATCTGTCGAAGAGGCGAGAGCCTGGGGCGAAAGAATCGGATTCCCGTTGCTGATAAAGGCCAGCGCTGGGGGTGGGGGCAAAGGAATGAGGGTTGTCCGGAAGGAAAGTGACCTGGAATCTGCGTTCCGTGCCGCCTCCGGAGAGGCCCAGTCCTCATTTGGTGACAGTAGCGTCTATATTGAGCGCTATCTCGAGAAACCTCGCCATATCGAGATTCAAGTCCTTCTGGATCAGCATGGGAATGGAATCCACTTGGGAGAACGGGAATGTTCGATACAGCGGCGACACCAGAAACTGGTTGAGGAGTGTCCTTCACCTGTGGTGGATGAGGAGTTTCGTGCAGAACTTGGCGCAGCTGCGTTGAAAGTCGCTCAAGCTGCCGGTTACTTTAACGCCGGCACGGTCGAGTTTCTAGTCGAAGAGCGGGAGTCTGGAGGGTTGGGATACTACTTCCTCGAGATGAACACGAGACTGCAAGTTGAACACCCGGTAACCGAGCTTGTAACAGGGATGGACCTGGTTCGTGAGCAGATCCTCGTCGCGGCAGGCCGATCGATACAACAGAAATCTGGTCAGATAAGGTTTGAAGGCGCCGCAATCGAGTGCAGGATTTATGCAGAAGATCCCAGCCGGAACTTCTTCCCGTCTCCTGGAGTGGTGAGCACGCTCTTCGAGCCCTCCGGACCCGGGGTCAGGAATGATAGTGGCGTCTATGCAGGTTTTAAGATCCCACTGGAATATGACCCTCTTATTTCAAAACTAATCACGTTTGGAAAGAATCGATCTGAAGCGATCTGTCGCATGAGGAGGGCTCTCTCTGAATATAAGGTCGGTGGGGTAAGGACCACCATTCCCTTCTTCCAGCGATTACTCAGCCATCCAGAGTTTCTGGCCGGGAATCTGAACACCCATTTCATTGATGATTATGGCTTGGTTTCCGACGTGAAGGCCCCTGACCAGGAGGAACTACCTGCCGTTGCTGGTGTTATCGACCACTTTCTTCGAAGCAGGAAGCCCAGTACCACCGCTTCAACGAGGAGCAGTGCCTGGAAAGACTATGGGCGGAAGGACTGGTGGTGAAGCTAGGGATTCAGGGTTCGTCAGAGAACTATCGAGCGGAAATCACCGCAAACGATTCTGAACTAGAGGAGTTCTTTGTCACTCTTCATCGGGAATCTGGTCTCAAGTCTTTCTCGGTTCGACTCCTGAGTCGAGCGGGCGATCGCTACACCTTGGAAATCGACGGCAGAATCGAGGATTTCTTGTTGCTACCCGATGGAGACAAGGTGCTCGTTACCCATGAAGATCGGGTTTGGCCTCTCGAAATCATGTCTGCCCGGAAACGCCCTTCGGGAGGGACGAAAGGCGTCCAGATAGCCGGCCACATTATCTCCAGAGCGCAGATGCCGGGAAGAGTAGTGCAGGTTCTCAATCAAACCGGGGACGAGGTCGAAGCGGGCGATGGCGTCGTAATCGTGGAAGCCATGAAGATGCAGAACGAAATCGTCGCCCCTAAGGCAGGTACCGTGATTCGATGTGACTTGGCCGAAGGCGATAGTGTCAACACTGGCGATCTCCTTTTCGAAATTGAATAAGGGCGACTGACCGCTAAGACACGAAGGACACCAATGATCAAGGATGAACCCATGACAGACACACTGTTTCCTTGGTGCTCTTGGTGTCTGTGTGGTTTAGATTCTTCGGGTTACGGAATGGGAGCCTTTTCCCTTTCCGGCTCAAGCCGATACAAGGCAACAGCCTTGTTGGTTCGTCATCCAGACTCGACATTCTTCGCCACGGGTTGGACGAGGATCTGGTCGTGCTGCGGAGGGAGTAGCTTCCCCGCATTGACCTAGCAAGAAGCCTCTCGCAGTTGCCCTCACAGATGTGATGCGGTGTCGCGGACTTGGGGATACGTTGTCCAAAACGGATCACCCCAAATGTGTCGCCCTTACAGGGCTTGCAGAAATATGGACTCGAACCTCCTGGGGTTCCGCTTCGCTCCACCCCAGGCTATTAAACACCGCACTCTTCCCGATACGGAGCCCCGGGATTCCAGACCGGG
>JAUWTT010000236.1 GCA_030614585.1 Acidobacteriota bacterium | reverse complement strand
GATCTGCTGGGTGCCTGTCTTGGCGCGATGCTCTTGAGCACGTTTTTGATCCCGGTTTTCGGATTTTTCGAAAGCGCCCTTCTCGTCTCCGCTGTAAACACTGCACCCTGCCTGCTGCTTGTTTCTGGTTTGACTGGCAAACCTTAGCGAACTTGGCGGGCTTTGCGTGAAATGAATTCGTCTCACGCCAAGCCGCCAGGATGTCTCACGCCAAGGCGCAAAGAACGCAAAGGAATAGTTGGGATTTGGGGCTTGGGGCTTTGGTACGCCCTCCTTGGGTACCACGCCGTTAAGGGTTTGGGCGGGACAAAGCGTTACATTTCCAGAGAGAGAGGAGGGCATAGGAGGTCGCGCTGTAGGTGATAAGATGCAGGCCTTCACTGTTGAGAGAAGAGGTCCACCATCTGCCGCTCTCCCGTTGGTTGCTGTCGATCCATCCAACTGCCTGCTGGATACGTGGGTCGAGAGCCGAAACTCCTGCCTCCCGCAGTGCGATCACAGCGAGTCCGGTCATGTGTCCATCACTGCCAGGCATGTAGAAGTCCCTGTCAGAGGTAATCTTCTCCTCCCGGCTCCCATTTCCCCATTCATGGGGCTTAGCGAACGAACGCACGGACCACCCTCCGTCCTTCCTCTGGTGGTCCCAGATCATTTGAATGAGGTGTTCCTGTTGTCGCCCCTCGAGGATCCCATCCAGACGAGACCCCGCCCAGAGTAACCAGACCCGAGCATAATCGTGGGGTGGTACTCCCGTTCGCAGCACGTCCCGCAGTCGTTCCACGCGTGCTTCAAGAACTGCATCGTCGATGTTCTCAGCCCACCCTGGAGCCATCCCGACTCCGAGAGCAGCGACGGTGGCCAGCTGAAAACGGCTGGATTGAAGTGGCGGCCAGCAAGACGGAACCTTCCAGGTGCCGTCCTCTAACTGCAGGCGGAACAACAGTCGCAGGACCTGATCTGTTTCCGATGACAGGGATCGTTCAACGTAGGCGTCCCATGATGCGAGTCCAGCTGCGGCATAAACTACCTGGGCAGCTCTGTGGCCCATGTTGAGGACACGCTCCGACCCTTCCTCCAGATACGGGCGTAGCGAGTCCAGCACGAATTCCCGGGTGTCTGGGGAAGGAGGGCCGAGACTGGTCAGCATGGGACGAATCAGGAGGTAGGTTCCGTTGGTGTGGCACCCGATACACTTGTACTTCCTGTTCCAGGCTCTTGTGCCCAGCTCCAAGTAGTTTACGGCGGCCTCAACGGAGACAGATGAGAGTTTTTTTTCCCATCGATGAGCTCCCGGAATCTTGATCGAATCGAGTTCGAATTGATAAGCGGTCGCTGGCCCATATGACGGGCGGGAGCTTGCTGCGCCAGAATCCGTGTCTTCGTCTGGCACTGCTTCGGGGGCCAAAAGGCACGAATGGATGAGCACTCCGCCCAAGCCAAGCAGGAGAGCGGTGCAGAGCAACCAAGCCTGTTTTGATCGGTGAAGACTCCTCTTCGCTATCAGCTCTGAGGCAAGACGGCCGAAAACAGCGCCGGCAGACAGGAGTAGTGCGAAGAAGAGCAGAATCAAGAAGATTCGCATGATCAATCGGAAGCTCTTCCCTTTCTTCGAGAATTGGCGAGAAGAGACAGCATGAATCCACCGAAAAACACAACGAGGCCCCAATGCCACAAGGTCAGTGCCGGCCAGGACCCGCTAAGAGTTACTGAACCGTCGCTCGTGTAGGCTGTTAGATCCTCGCCCCTCTCACTGACAAGGATGTTGCCCTCTTTGACTACCGTGTCTGGAACAAATTGCAGGTCGATTGTCCCTTTCGCATTTGCTGCCACCGGGAACGTGACCACCGCAAAGAGTGCCTTGCGCCCGGGTGTTGTCAAGAAAAGTTCGCCCCTTCCCGCGGCGATCATTTCTATCCGGCCCGTTCCGGCGTTGACCGATTCGGAGCAGTCGCACTCCCCGAATCCACCTGAGAATGCAACGTCGAGGCCCTGGTTCAAGGTGACGGAATTTACAATATCGGGTGCGTGACATGGAGCTTGCTGTTCCACGTGATTGGTGTGATTGGTCCCAGAAACGGTCAAGCCGGGAGACTCGCCACTGAAGTCCGAAATCCTTGCTACCGGTGTGCCGGTCAACATTCCGGCGGGGGCATTGTAGTTAAGGGTCGCATTGAGAACACTCCAGCCACGATTCTCTGTTCCTCTGTAGGTCATGCGGAGGCCGACCTGCACACATCGATCGGTCTCCGGGCTGGGAATACTGAGGGTTTCGGCCTCGAACATGATGCTGTCATTCGACTGACCGGAAACCGGCCGAAGAGCCGAAACCAGAAGGCAGGCTGTGATCAGAGCAAGAAAGTGTTTCATCGTCCCTCTCTTGGGCGGGTATCTCAGTACGCCCCTCTACAACACCGCCGCCGAAGCTACACACCCAGTAGACTGGAGCTGAACCCCAACTCAGTCCTCCGCGAAGGTATGTACTTGAACCATGGATGAAACTACCCAAGGCTCAGGGGTCTGTCAATATGGATCTGTCTAGTCAAAGGTAGTCAAAGGGACATCAAATATGTAACCACCACCAAGAATCACCACGAACCACAAAGAATCGAGCGTTTGCCTTGAACAGACTCCTTCAGTTCGGTCACCCAGCCTGGATGACTGAAGAGAGATGGGGCACGTGCAACTTCCACCACGACTCGGCCCGCTCCTGGGTCCAGGATCGTTCGATATCAGAGGCTGCCAGCTGTTGGGATAGGTCACGCATGTTTTGTGGCCGGTCGTCAGGGTCTTTCTCCAGACAAGACAGAATGATCCGTTCAAGATCCGCGGGAACCTGTGTCTCGGTTCGTTCGGACGGCGGTACCGGGCGTGTCCTGGCGTGATCGACGATCATTTCCATCGCGCTTTCGCTCTCGAACACCAGGTGGCCCGTGAGCAACCAGTAAGCCACGCAACCCAGCGAATAAATGTCGCTGCGTTCGTCGATCGGTCGGTTTTTCAGGGCAATTTCGGGGGCCATGAATGCGGGTGTTCCAGTTGTGGAACCTTCCTGGGTCAGCTTTGTGGTCTCAGCATCGAAATCTTTCTCCACTTTCACCAGGCCAAAGTCCAGGACCTTCAAGAAGTCGGCTTCCAGCCCCATCACACCTACATGGAGATTCGAGGGTTTGAGGTCGCGATGAATCAAGCCCCGTTGGTGGGCTTCGGCAAGTGAACTTGTAGCCTGCCGCAGGAGGTAGACGACACGTTCGGGGAGAAGAGGACCGAAGCCTTCAACGAGGCTATCCAGGTCCAGCCCTTCCAGATACTCCATCACGTAGTAGAAGACCTTGTTGTCGGTGATGCCGAAATCATAGAGATCTACGGTGTGTGGGGAGCGCAGGCTGGCCGTTGTTTTGGCCTCCAGTTCGAAGCGACGCTGCAGCGTAGTTGGAGTCTCTCCATTTGAGGCGTCCAGCTTCTCAGTGCGGATCATTTTTATGGCAGCCGGCCTTGCCAATAGCGTGTGTTCCGCTTTCCACACTTCACCCATTCCGCCTGCGCCGATTCTCTCTTTGAGCTGGTACATTCCCAGTTCCTTCTCCTTTGCCGCATCTTTTCGCGCTGTGTGGATGATGTGAGTTCCGAAGACGGAAACGAAGGCACCGAACAGCAGTATCAGAATCAAATAGGAGATATATTCCGGGGAAGCATTCTCTCGGAGGATAGGAGTGGCGGCGGTATTTCCGAAAATGAAGTAGAGGGCCAGGAGCACCGGAGTCACCGCCATTGGCAGGACCACCGCTAAGGCCCTCCTCCACGTATTGGGAATGAACAATCCGTAACAGATCATCAAGGCGAAGAAGCTTGTAACCGTCCTGTCCAATCCGATCGCCGTCATGACCTCATTGCCTTGCTGGGCTGAGTGTAGGGTCAATAGGTAGTTGATGTAGGCGAAATAGACCACCGCCGTTCCGAAAATCACCGCCTCAATCGCCCTCAGCCGACGGTAGGACAAGGAGAGTTGACTGGCGAGGATCACGACGCCGGCAGTCAGGATGACCAATGGAATGGTCAGCTGAAGAAGGTAGGGTTCGCCGACGAACAAGCCCTGGAAGAAGTTCAGGCCATGACCCACCAGCGACAAAGCGGATATGGCCAGAAGACGCCGTCTCAACAGGGTTTGGTCTTCTGCAGACAGTTGTTGTGCGGCTCCTGGCAGCGTCCCGTCACGGCAGCAGAAGTGTTTCTGAACAGACTTGACGGCCGCCCCACCCGGCCCGCAGTCGTCGGGTGAACACTGTGGCTCGACCGTCTGCTCGCTTGGGGGTGTAACTCCTGCTGACGTCTCTTTGTCAACCTGGTTAGCCGAGTCGTTCATTACTGACCTCCAACATCAGATGCCCAACTCCATGGTGGAGAAGGACGTTGCCAGAGCCGGCCCGCTTACAGCCAAATTCGAGAGGATTCTATTCCAACCGCTGCGACTTCACTCGGGCCGATCGAATGATCGATATGCCCACTGCGATCAGGATGAAGGGCAGCACGTAAGTCCAACTGCCGGTTCCCAACCCCAACAGGATACCAGCACAGACAAGAGAACCGAAGAGTCCCTTGCGATAGGCCGGGAACCTTAACCGCACAATCACCTCAAGAAGCACCAATACTGCTGCGCCTGGAAAGAATAGTGACCAGCCCTGCTCGTCTGAGTATCCGAGCTTACCGGCGATCAGAAAGACGAATCCCGCCCCGATAAGGACGGCTGCACAGATGCTCGAATTGAGGGCATCGTGATGCATCATCTGGCAGCAGGTGTTGCCGGAGAAGGTTCCTGTTTGGGTCTTGCTGTTACTGAGATTGTCTTCCATTGTTTTGTCTCCCTGCCTTCAAGACGAAGTGGTGAGATAAATGGATACACCTGGTCTGAATCTCCGAGAAACTGACTGCTACGGCATTGCAAGGGCGCTCTCCCCGGTGACGAGTCCCTACGGACCTCAGGCGAGACGCCTGTGGTCCGCTACAGTAGCAAGTTGGTGAGAAATGCGAGTTGAGCGTCTCCCCTTTTCATGGGAGGAGGACCGGGTTGGCCTTCTCCGACTTTGCTTGTGAAATACGCAGGCTGGTTGTGATCCGATTGACCCGCTTCGGAGACTGAAGGAATGGCAGGTTCTGTGGTAGACGATCCTGAGTTTTCTGGTGTTTTTGAGCAGTATCGGGAGAAGGTTTGCCGGTACGTGATGGGCCTGGTTCGGGATTCTGCTGAAGCAGAGGACATTACACAGGAAACGTTTCTTCGCGCCTACCGAAAGTTGTCGTCAGTGCATGACAAGAAGTGGCTCTCTGCATGGCTCTACAGAATTGCCACAAATCTTTGCTACGACCGGTTCCGCAGGGTTTCGTACAAAGTTCACACTCAATCCTTGGAGGTGCTGGATACACCTGCGGGTGGGGAGCTTTCTGACTCGGCGACCCCCCGTCTGGACAGAGTGTTCGAACAGAAAGAGATGAGCGCCTGCATACAGGAGTACCTCGAGGAACTGCCCGATACTTATCGAGCCGTGATTCTTTTGCACGATATGGAAGGATTGACCAACCTCGAAATCGCTGAGATGCTCGATTGCTCTCTTGCGACGGCCAAGATCAGGCTTCACCGGGCCCGCATCAGGTTGAATGGTGTTTTGGGCGATGCTTGCCGGTTCACGCGCGACGATCGGGGAGTGACGATCTGCCCGCGCGTCCCAGTCTCCTTAACAAAAAAACCTGTTTCATAGTGATTCTTGGTGTCCCTAGTGCCTTAGTGGTGAATTGGGAAAGAGCTCCGACTTGCGAAGAGGACTCGGTCTCATCAAACGCCTTCTCCACCGCTTCTCGACTATTCCCAACCGAACAGCTGATTGTCGAAGTCAAACTGGATACGATTGAATCCCAGTGCCGATATCCCCAGTGTTCCCTGGATAGTGTCGTAGCCATCAATTCGACCATCCTGCAGGTACGCTCGCACTGTTCCCAGTTCCTCCGATCCGAGTCGAACCTGGGAAAGTTGCACCATGTTGAGTTCTTCTGCCGAACCCAGGTGATGGATCGTCTTCTTCGCCCGAGGGATTCTTCTTAGCGGCAGGTCGTCCAACCGCTCACTAAAGAGGATTACGTCCCCGGCACCGGAATCGACCAGCAGTCGAACGGTCTGGTCCTGGACGTGGAGTTTGACAACAAGTTTGAGGTCTTTCGTATCGAGCTCGATTGTTGTTTCCAGAGGCTGGTCGGGATTGAAAATGAGCTGTTTTGACTGGTAGTCAATTGTGAAGTTGGTTCGCACCAAGGCGTTCGTTCCAATGATTGCGTCGATCTTCCGCCCGATGCCCGGAAGGACGGAAAGGTCAGTAATCGCAGCAGAGACCGGAGTAAACCGGGTGGTCCCCACCAGAACATTGTGCAGAATGGTACTTCTCGCCTTGATCTTCTTTCCATACGCGAACAGTACCCTCTTCTTGCCACCGAGTTTCAGCTTCTTGGCAAGAGGGCTGTTTACCAGTGTTGTACTGGCACCGGTG
>JAUWTT010000372.1 GCA_030614585.1 Acidobacteriota bacterium | reverse complement strand
CTGCGCCGACAACTTGAGGGGGGTGTGGGTGCTAAGATAACTAGCGAAAATGGTTCGCAAAGTTGTCCTGGCAAGCCCGCGTGGGTTCTGCGCCGGAGTAGTCCGAGCAATCGATATTGTCGAATTAGCCCTGCAGACGTATGAGGGGCCACTCTACGTCCGCAAGGAGATTGTCCATAACCCCCATGTAGTGGAGGATCTGCGCCGGAAGGGCGTCATCTTTGTGAGCGAACTCGATGAAGTTCCTGAGAGGCAACGAGTGATCTTCAGCGCTCACGGCGTGTCTCCGGAGGTGTGGAAGAGATCTCAGGCCA
Source organism: Acidobacteriota bacterium (assembly GCA_030614585.1). Taxonomy (GTDB): domain Bacteria; phylum Acidobacteriota; class UBA6911; order RPQK01; family JAPXNP01; genus JAUWTT01. The sequence goes on along the minus strand of JAUWTT010000372.1, from coordinate 4,642 downwards.
AGTCTCATGAAGTCATCGACGCGACCTGCCCTCTGGTGACCAAAGTCCATATGGAGGCCAGGCGCTTCGCTTCCAAAGGCTACACAATCATCCTTATCGGACACCAGGGGCACGACGAGGTCGAAGGTACCATGGGTGAGGCTCCGGGCCAGATCGTTCTGCTCAGTTCGGAAGAAGAGGTGGAGAATCTCCAGGTTCGAGATCCGGAAAAGGTCGCCTTCTTGACGCAAACCACCTTGAGCATCAACGATACGAAGGCGATTGTCGCAGCCTTGAAGGAGAGGTTCCCTGAAATTGCAGGACCTCCCACCGACGACATTTGCTACGCGACCCAGAATCGGCAGGAGGCTGTCCGAAGCCTGGCCGGCCAAACGGATCTGATTCTCGTAGTCGGTGCAAAGAACAGCAGCAATTCGAATCGGTTGGTCGAGGAGGCCCGGGAGAAGGGGACCAGAGCATATCTAATCAATGACGCCGGAGACATCGATCCTGGATGGCTGGAGGACGGAGTGGAGATTGTAGGCGTCACCTCCGGTGCGTCTGCGCCCGACCGGCTGGTTCAGGACGTTGTTCGGTATTTTGTCGCGAGCGGCGCTGAGGTCGAAGAACTCATGACTCGAGAAGAGAATGTGCAGTTTGCACTTCCATCAAGTCTGAGAGCCGATCTGTAGAATACGGGCGAATGTGACACGGTAAGACAACCATCCTTGGGTTGAGGGTGTGACAGGCATCCTTGCCTGTCATCAATGGGCGGGCCTCCCTTCATGGGTTGATGAGCCCCAGGGACAGGCAAGGATGCCTGTCACACTGTGGAAGAAGTGAGAATGTCCCGCCCAGCAAATCCAAACCACCAAGGACACCAAGAATCGCAGTAGACACCTCGTCCCCTTGGTGGCTTGGTAGTGAATCTTATGATTGAAAAACTCCACTGAGTCGGTTGATCAGCTTCCTGATTCGTCCTGCAGTTGGCAGTTGCCGTCGGAATCCACTAAAATCTGTGGAGTGGACCTGAGCCCAGTTTTTGCCGTTTATCCCATTGAGACCATACGCGACCTCCTCTTCGCTGTCTGCAAGCGATACGCGGGTCTGAGTGCGCTCAAAGTCAAGAAGGAGGGGAGTTACCAGCCACTGATGTACACCGAGTTGAGAGACAGTACTGAGGAGCTGGGTACGGCCCTCGCAGAGATGGGGCTGCGGAAAGGGGACCGAGTAGGAATTTTAGGGAGAAACTGTCCGGAATGGGCTGTTTCGTATCTGGCGGTCGCCTGTTCGGGGTTCGTGGCAGTACCGATTGACAGAGACCTGAAGGAGCGGGAAATCCGCCACATTCTTGGTGTTGCCGGAGTCAAGATACTGGTAGCAGGGCCCGAGTATATCTCTTTTCTTGCCGAGGATCTGAGCGAATTGCCGGACCTTCAGGTCTTTGTCACGATGGGCGAAAAGGCTGAGGGGACGGGAATCAGCTTTCCTGAGGCGTTGGAGAAGGGCCGGGCTGCCATGGTCGGTGGAAATCGGTCTTTTGCCGAGTCAACGGTAGCTCCGGACGATCTGGCCGTGCTGATATTTACTTCGGGTACCACGGGGACTTCCAAGGGCGTGATGTTGACTCATCGGAACATTGCATCCAACGTCGTCGGCACTTCCTGCCACGTGGCGATCAACCAGGACGACGTGCTTTTGTCGGTGCTGCCCCTCCACCATACCTACGAAGCAACGGCAGGCTTCCTGACCGCTCTGTACCAGGGTGCCACCATCTGCTATGCAGAGAGTCTGAGGCGAGTCGCTGAGAACCTGCGTGAAACGAAAGCTTCAGTAATGCTGGGAGTTCCAGCTCTCTTCGAGGCAATGTACCGGCGCATTCGAACTGGGATTGAGGAAAAAGGATCAGGGAAATTTGCGCTGGCCAAGGGAGTGGCGTCTCTTTCAGAGTTGGTTCTAAGGCGGAATGTTCGCCGCACAGTCTTCCATACCCTGCATGAGCGTTTCGGCGGGGCTCTTCGGCTCATGATTTCCGGGGGAGCAGCGATCAACCCGGCCGTGAGCAAGGGGTATCGAGAACTGGGTATCGACTTCATCCAAGGCTATGGCCTGACTGAATACTCGCCAATCCTCAGTGTCAACCGCGTTGACAACTTCAAGGATGGTTCGGTGGGGCATCCACTTCCAGGGGCGGAGATAAGAATCGTAAAGGACGAGATCGTGGTGAGAGGTCCCTGTGTGATGAAAGGGTACTTCAGGAACGATGCTGCAACTTCGGATGCCATCAAAGATGGCTGGTTGTACACGGGTGATCTGGGTTATGTCGACAAGGCAGGCTTTCTGTATATCACCGGAAGGAAGAAGTCGGTTATCGTCACGCCAAACGGCAAGAATGTCCATCCAGAAGAATTGGAGGCGCTTCTGATTGAGAGTCCATTCGTTTTGGAGTGCCTCGTGTGGGGAGGTCCCGAAGAAGACCCGTCACTCACTGAAGTGCAAGCTCTTGTCGTGCCGGACACCCAGGAGTTTGATCAGTCATTCGGACCCGATCAGTACGATGAAGCCAAGATAACGGAAGTGATCTCGGAGGAAGTCAGAAAGCTGAACAAAGAAGTCGCGAACTATAAGCGAATCAAAAAGTTTGTACTTCGCCACGAGGAGTTTGAGAAAACTACGACTCGTAAGATCAAAAGATATCTCTACACTCAGAAGCCTACTCCCATCAAGAAGAGGCGATGGCACTGACGTAAACCTGAACTCGGGTTTTCGAGACTCGAATAACGGATATAATCTGCAAGCGTGAGCCAGAAACTTGAGGTTTTCCCCAATCAGTACCCCGGACGAGAATACGAGATAAACATCACTTGCCCAGAGTTTACCGCTGTCTGTCCCCGGACCGGCCAGCCGGACTTTGCGACCATCCGTATTACGTATGTGCCCGATGAGTCGATAATTGAGTTGAAGTCATTGAAACTCTACATGTTTTCCTATCGGGACAAGGGAATCTTCCATGAGCACGTCACCAATCAGATTCTGGATGACATCATCGGGGCATGCCAACCGGTCCGCTGTGAAGTGGTAGGGGATTTTAGTGTAAGGGGTGGAATCAAGACGGTGGTTCGCGCCAGTTACGAAAGAGACTCGAGCTAGCCAGGATAGACGTCGATTGAATGATGCCTCCCGGCTCGGGTTCATGCTTCGGGGAGAGCTTCCATTGGATGTTCGGCCGGGTGCGCGAGTTCTGTTGTTCAGGCAAGAGTCGGAGACATGCGAAACCTTCTGCTGAGAGTTGCTGATCATGAGGGGCTCGTACGGTTGCTTGCCTGGACGGGAAGACGTTCGGGTCTCGCTCACAGGTTCGTCGCCGGCGAAACAGCACGCGAGACCTTCGAGGTGGTGCGCCAACTGGAACATGCTGGACTGGATACCACCCTCGACCTGCTCGGCGAAGGCGTAAGCCGCAGTCAGGAAGCAGTCGCTGCTACTGAGGCTTACAAGCAGTTGCTGAGAAAGATCCAGCAGGAGAACATACCTGCAGGTATTTCAATCAAGCTTACTCAACTAGGCCTCGATATTGATCGCAGCCTCTGTTCCGAGAATCTCGGTAGCATTCTGCAGGAAGCTGAGAAGACCGGGATCTTTGTTACGGTTGACATGGAAGGCTCTGCCTATACCCAGTCGACTCTGGATCTGTTCCAGAAGCACCTTGCCGTTTATGGAGCAGATCGCGTCGGCATTGTGATTCAGGCGTACCTGTATCGCAGTGAGCAGGATATTCGGGATCTCACCGCGTTGGGCTGCAATATTCGCCTCTGCAAAGGGGCCTATATGGAGCCGCCGGACCACGCCTTTCCCAAAAAGGTAGACGTCGATCGGAACTTCGAAAAACTACTCGACATTATGCTGGGCTCGCCTGCATATTCCGCTATCGCCACACACGACGAACACATGATCCGCCGGGCTATGGAGTTGATACGTGAGAAAGGTGTATCCAAGTCAGAGTATGAGTTTCAAATGCTCTACGGCGTCAGGCGGGATCGGCAGTTCCAGTTGCGAAACGAGGGCTATCGAGTTCGGGTGTATGTTCCCTTTGGAACGCAGTGGGCCCCCTATTTCATTCGGCGCTTGGCTGAACGACCAGCAAACCTCCTATTTTTGTTGAAGAACCTCTTTAGGGCGTGAGCTGGGGACTGGGAACTGGGAGTTGGGAACTGGGAGCTGGGAGCTCGTGCTCGGCCTGTCCTCCATAGCTCGAAGGGGGATGCTTGGGGTGGTGTCTCTCCCGGATGTTCATCGTGAACTTCGTCGTGAGCTTTGTCGAAAACTCGGGGGTGGGGACCGACAAAGTTCACGACAAGGCTTACGACAAAGCGGATGGATGCAGTTTTCGCAGTAGCTGGAGTCTCCCCCCAACTTTATCGTGAACTTCGTCGCGAACTTCGTCGAAAACTCGGGGGTGGGACCGACAAGGTTTACGACAAGGCTTACGACAAAGAGGCTCGACCTTCCATCAGCTTTGTCTCCAACTTCATCGTGAACTTCGTCGCGAGCTTTGTCGAAAACTCGGGGGTGGGGACCGACAAGGTTCACGACAAGGCTTACGACAAAGGGGGGGGCGACCTTCCATGACCTTTGTCTCCAACTTCATCCCGAACTTCATCGT
>JAUWTT010000498.1 GCA_030614585.1 Acidobacteriota bacterium | reverse complement strand
CGAGTTAGCACATCTACCGGCCCTCGAAACCGTCATATCGAGGCTGGAAAGCGGTCAATTACTGCCCTCTCCCGCCAGTGGAACTGCTGCGGGAGACCGGAACCGTTCGGCAACGGCACCCTCGGCTGTTTCCGACAGTGGAGAGAGGACCTCCCAGCCGAAGGACTCCGCAGAGGAGAGCTCAGACAAGCAGAGCACCAGCGAAGTATCGGCGTCCCCTTTCACTCGGATTGATGCTCCTACGGGCGACCCCGTTCAGGATTGGATGCTCAGCCTGCAGGACCGATTCAAGGGTCTGTATCAGCAACTGCAATTCGCCTCTGACGTCGTCTACTCAGATGGGAAACTGACAATCCAGTTTCCAGCTTCAGAGCGCTTTCATGCCCAGTTGATCGACAAGACTGACAACCAACGCAGGTTGTCGGAAACTTTTGCTAGCATTGCCGGGTCGAAGCCCGATATCGATGTTTCCGTGGTCGGGGAAGTTGAGGTTGAGAAACCGCGTGTGAATCCGATGGAGGATCCCAGGGTCCAAAGCTTCCTGAAAAAATATCCGGGAAAAGTCATTTTGAGAAGGGATCTCGAGGAGTGAACACGTTGAGAAAGGACTGACTTTCTATGAATATGAAGCAGCTTCAGAAAATGATGAAACAAGCTCAGTCCATGCAGTCACAGCTCGAAGAAGAAATGAGCGAGATTGAGGTGGAGGGGAGCAGTGGAGGTGGGATGGTAACTGTCGCTTTGGACGGGAAGAAGAATCTCAAGTCCATCAGCATTCAAAAGGACGTTGTAGATCCGGATGATGTTGAGATGCTGCAGGATCTGATCCTGGCTGCGGTAGCAGATGCCGGGCGGAAAGTAGATGAGATGCTCAGTAGTCGCCTGGGCTCGATGAGTTCAGGGCTGCTGGGAGGGTTGTAAATCACAGAGTTGTGCCTGGCGCCTCAGTTGGGGGGACGCTAAGAACTCAGGAGACCATCGATAATGACTTCCGACCGCGACCCCATTCAGATCCTGATAGATGAGTTTCGGAGATTGCCGGGGATTGGATCCAAATCGGCTCAGAGACTTGTGTTTTACCTTCTGAAAGAAGCGGATGAAGCTTCGAACCAACTCGCCGAAGCGATTCTGGGCCTGAAAGCCGGCCTTCAGCTTTGCTCCCAGTGCAACAATGTGACCGACAAGAACCCCTGCCGACTTTGTCAGGACCCCAATCGAGATCCGAAGACAATTTGTGTTGTTGAAGAACCGTTTAATGTTCTTTCGATAGAGAAGAGCGGCGGGTATCGGGGCCGGTATCATGTGCTGCACGGAGTGATCTCGCCGATCAACGGGGTAGGCCCGGAAGATCTGAAGCTGAAGAATCTCTTGGAGCGACTTGCCGACGAGACGGTGGAGGAGATCATTGTCGCTACCAACCCAACGGCTGAGGGTGAAGCGACCGCTCTTTATTTATCCCGTCTTATCAAGCCATTAGGATTGAAGGTCTCACGCATCGCATCAGGTATTCCTGTGGGTAGTGACATCGAGTACGCCGACAGTGTGACTCTGTCAACGGCACTCGCAGGCCGCCGCAGCCTCTAATCAAGATTAACCATCAAGACACCAAGGACACCAAGAAATTCATAGATTAATACGACTCCGTCGTTATTAATGGTATGAGTGATTTTCATCCCATTCCCGGAAAGCTGGACGACTACGCCCGTAAGATTGTGAATGCCGCATATCAGGTTCACTCAACCTTGGGCCCAGGTCTTCTCGAGAGCGTCTATGAAACAGCCATGGGTGTGGAACTTGCCCAGCGGTCCATCCCCTTTCAACGACAGGTAGCAGTTCCAGTCGAGTACAAATCTGAGACGATACAAGCCGGACTACGGGTTGATATTTGGGTGGACAGGTCGGTGATCATTGAACTGAAGGCAGTAGAACGGCTTCTTGCCCTTCATCAAGCGCAGCTCCTGACCTACATGAAACTGACCGGCAACCGCCTAGGAATCCTTATCAACTTCAACACACCGAGGATAAATGAAGTCATAAGACGCTTAGTACTTTAAACCTGAATTCCTTTGTGTCCTTTGTGTCTTGGTGGTTAGTTCCTCCCATTCTTCGCCGTCTTCAAAATACTCCTTCTTCCAGATCGGGACCGACTCCTTGAGCGTGTCAATGAGGTAGTGGCAGGCAGAAAACGCATCCGCCCGATGTGCTGAGGAAACCGCTATGAAGACGCTGGTTTCACCGATTTTCAGCCGTCCCAGGCGATGCACAATGGCCACCTTCTCAAGCGGCCATTTCCTTAGAGCCGATTCTCGACTCGCGCTGAGTTCAGTAAGGGCCATCTCGGTAAAGGCCTCATAATAAAGGTGTTTGACTGGTTTGCCTCGAGAGTGGTTGCGCACGCGGCCATCGAATGTCACAACCGCTCCAGTCTTTGGAGATTCAACCGCCTGAATCACCGAGTCTATGTCGATCCGATTCTGAGTGACCAGAATCATTTGCTGCCTCCGCTGACAGGGGGGAAGAAGGCGATTTCGTCGCCATCCGAAATAAGCGTATCCCGATCCGCATGCTTCTGGTTGACGGCGACTTGTACTGATTTCTGGTACCTGCCGAGGTCGGGATACGTGTTGGCGAGAGATGTCCAGACCTGCTGTGGAGTCGTGTCCCGGGATGAAATCTGGAAATCCAGTGAACCCGCTCCAACGATATCTTTCAGGGCTGCAAAAAGGAAGACTCTAACCATGTGGCGCCTATTATAGGGAATGTTGAAAACCTGTGGGTTGTGAAGCGCTTGATTGCAGTTGTACCAAGCCGGTTGTGGGGGTAACATTGAAGCTAATGAGGTATCTCCTTCCTTTGATCTTCATTTTGAGTGTTTCGCTGCCTCGGGCAGAAATCGTGCGGGTCGAAATCGATGGTGTGATCGACCCGATAACGTCTGAGTTCATTGGTACTACAGTCGAAGAGGCGGAACGGGCAAAGGCGGAATTCCTCCTGATTCGGCTTTCGACCCCCGGTGGATTGGGGATCTCTATGCAGGAGATCGTCCAGACCATTCTCAATTCCGAAGTTCCGGTCGTTTGTTATGTGGCTCCAAAGGGGGCGCATGCCGCCTCTGCCGGCTTTTTCATTCTCCTGGCAGCAGATGTAGCTGTCATGGCACCTGGAACGAATACCGGAGCAGCCCACCCCGTCTTTCCTTTCGGCATGGAAGACAAGGTGATGATCGAGAAGGTCAGGAATGATTCCCTGGCCAGTCTCAGAAGTATAGTCAAACAGCGTAAGCGGAACTATGAACTAGCCGAAAAGGGAGTCCTTGACAGTGCGTCATTCACTGCGCAGGAGGCTCTTGACGGAGGACTGATAGATCTGGTTGCCAACGACGAAGCCGATCTGCTCGAACAGTTGGAGGGAAGGGAGATTACCCGTTTTACGGGTGAACGTCAGGTGATTCAGATCCAGGGCCAGGCCGTGCGTGCGGTCGAGAAGACCTTCAGGCAGAAGATTCTATCTGAAATCGCCAATCCGAATTTCGCCTTGCTCCTTGGCGTCTTCGGATTGTTGGGTCTCTACCTGGAGTTCACTCATCCAGGAATGATCGTCCCTGGCGTCGTGGGTGGGATTTGTCTGCTTCTTGCCCTGCTCGGGTTCTCGCTGCTACCCATCAGTTTTATCGGTGTATTGCTGATACTGTTGGCTTTGGGACTATTCGTCGCCGAGGTAAAAGTTCAAGGATTTGGGATTCTGGGTTTTGGAGGAATAGTGGCCATGGTCTTGGGAATCCTGTTGCTCGTTGATAGCCCGTATCCTCAGTTGAGGATCGGCCTTGTGACCGCACTGGCTGTAGTCATTCCGTTTGCT
>JAUWTT010000468.1 GCA_030614585.1 Acidobacteriota bacterium | reverse complement strand
CCTGGGCTTACACATGTGCCCCTTTCAGGGGCAAGCAGAGCGTCCCAAAGTGCGAGGGTTATGTCGATTCCTCGTCTTGCCGGCTTCCTTCCACCGTTCCTTCCGTGCTATAGCAAGCGTACGAACCCCGGGGGCGGTGGAGCCGTTGTCGATTTGGGCAACAGACCCTTCAGGCCGGGCGCATTACGCTGACCAGTTCGATGACTGCCTAAAATCGCTCTCCTTCACAGAACAACATACCATCTTGTTGGTCAATCCTGGGTCCAATCTCTTTAGAAGCTAAGAAAATAGGAGAATTTCACGAAGAACTGCCAGCTGTCGTTGTTGAGATCATTTGTCCGAATCAGTTCAGATCCACCCTCGTGCGGAAGGATCTCGATATTCCTCCGGTTGTTGTTGTATCCGATATAGAGCGCCGTCCAGGGATTGACGAGGTAGGTGAGTAGGTGATCGAAATTCAAGTTTCTGTTGGTCTCAAGTGAAGTCAGTTTTGGGTTTGCCAGAATCGTGTTGTATTGGATGATCGCCCGTGTAGACAATCGTCGGGTGAACTGCCAATTCACTTTGCTTCGAAAGATATGATTGTTGAACACGCTGCTGGAGTCTGCTCGGTCAAGGACACGAGAGAGGAGGTAAGCCCCTTCAACCTTCAGAAACCGTGTTGTGTACCAGGTAAACCCAAGTGCCCCCTGAGTTGAATTGGACAGCTCAGGAATCTCCCCCTCGGGCGGTACCAGATTGATCACTGTTCCCCAGGCATATTCTCCCGAGATCCCAAAGAAGCGGGTGAAATTGCTGCTCCAGTAGAGCCCCTTGCGGCCGCTCGAATACCTGGTCTTCTCAGGAAGGGCTTCGAAGTCCTCGGGACTCAGCCGCTCAACCAGCCCGGTATAGAAGACGCCAAGGTAGGTTTGGCCTACCAGTTCTGCGTTTAGATCGATGCTGTAGAGCGAATCCAACGCCGAGCCGTCGAAATTCCAGGTCGGGTTCAATGTGAAATCGGGTCCCCACGCGATCAGGTAATCCCCTTCGGGTCTGAAACGGTAATTCAGGACCTGACGAAAGCTCTGGATATCTGGTCGCAGGAACACTCTGCGGGTTCTTGGCCTGCCGGGTCGAGAAAGACCGCGTGAGCCGGGAAGGAAGCCGATTGCAGTCCGGAATCCCGGGCTCCGGCCATTGTACTCGGCAGTGTAGGACAGTTGTCGTCCCGTCCGCTGAAGAACCGCGTCCCACGCAGGCCCTGAGAGTTCGGTTCCATCGGTTAGACGGCTCGCACTCGCGACGCCTTGGAAACTGGTGACCCAGTTTTGGCTGATTTTGGCTCGTCCATCCACGCCGCCAACCCGATTGTAAGCGTTAGACAGTCGGTAGTCCGTATACATCATGCCCAGACTCGACTGTCTTCCAAGGTCGCGACTGATCCGAACAATCACATTATGGCTCTTCTCATCGAATAGAGGGTCATCTTCAGGCACGCTCTTACCAACTGCCTCATCGTTTGCATAAAGGGCTCCGATAGCGAACTGTCCGGCCTTACCTGTCAAACGAACACCGAATCCTGGGTCGACAATCCGCCGACTGAAGAAGAGATTGATCGGGGTCTCGAAATAGCTGGCATTCTCCAGGAAGAAGGGACGCTTTTCGGGGAAGAAGACCTCGAAACGCTGGTTTACCGTGACTTGCGGTTCATCAGATTCGACTTGATTGAAGTCAGGATTGACCGTTACGTCGAGAACCAGGCTATCGCGGAATACGGTTTTGAAATCAACGCCCGCCTCAAAATCTGCCGATTCCTCGACGTACTGCGGCTGATCCTCGTCGCGTAGATCCAGCGCCCGGAATGATCGGAAGAAGCCATAGGGAATTAACTGAAGGTTGCGTCCCGGGGAGATGTCGGCCAGCCCCTGGAGCGTCCCTGCCTGGTTTAGTCGTCCCTCGATCCTGCTTGTCAAGTAAGGCCAAAACGAACCCTCGTTGACTCTTGGAATGAACCTGCCCAGCAATATTCCCCACTCCTGAGTCCTCTCGGGGGAGAAACGCAGGCTCGAAAAGGGGATCGCTACCCAAACAACGTAGCCTCGATCGGTCAGTGTGCCCCGAGAATCCCACACCGTGTCGAAGGAGCGGTCATATTGTTGCCCCTCCCGTTCAATCCAGTTTGCATCCGCCTGAATGCCGAACGGGTTGACTGTAAAGACGTAAGATCGGAGCTGATCATTGAAGGTGTCGAGGAAGATATCTACCCTGTCGTCCCGGAAGATATCCTCTCGTCTAGACCGTCTCGCTCGAATCCTGTGTGGTTCGGAATCGAAACAGATGAAGACTATGTAGAGATGGTTCTGGTCGTAACCCAAGTAGGCTTGGGTTTCCTGTGATGCCGGCTCGCCGTCTCTCGGAATCCACTGGGTGAACTTGTCTACTCTGGCCATCTTTCCCGCCAGCTCCGAAGAGGGTCGCATATCGACGAAATCCTCCAGAGAAGGGGCGCTATCGAGGCGGGGTACACTGATAGATTCGGTCCTCGGTGAATTACCCGTAGGTTGAGAAGCCAATGCGACACATACGGAAACCACGAGCACAAGTCCAACAGCCTGTGGAGTTGCCCTGAGTCGGATCACTGCAAGCAAGTATACATCCACCTTAATTCAGTGATCCTTGCATCGCGAGACACGAGGGACTTTCCACCGTAAGACAAGCTTCCTAGCTTGTCACTCCCATCCTGGCTGTAACCACGAAATCACAAAACCACCAGGAATTCTTTGTGATTTGGTGAGTTCGTGGCAAAGCCCACAGTCGGGGATCATCACCGAAGCGATTTATCAGCTTCCAGAGATGCGCCTGGCCCAAAGGCCACGCCTCCGAATACGGTGCAAATCCCACGGGCCCGGCGAGTAGTCGGAGGCAGGCGCCTTAGCTCCCGCGCTTCTCTGAAAATTGTCCACTCTCACAGTCGTTTCGCCAGAATTCCCAATTCATGACAGATTCATTCCTCACCAAGTCGGTTGTACCCTATACTGAGCATAATCAAATTCCCTTGAATCCTCCGAGGAAAGAAGAGAGTCGTCTGTGAAATCGTCGAAAAACAAGAACACACACCCAACCACGCAAGCGGTTTCGACCCCGTTGAAGGACATTCAGAAGTAACTCCCGCTCCGTGTCCTTTCACAGCAAGACTGGAATCATTGGACAACGTTTGGCTATGTCGTCGTTCCCCGTGCTGTCCCCGAAGGAAACATAAATCGCTTAACCCAGTTGCTTTGGCAGTTTCAGGAGATGGATCCCAACGATCAGGCCACCTGGTATAAGCCGCAACTGAGGAATCACCAGATGAAAGAACTCAACAACACTGGAATGGTGGAGATCTACAACCACCAGTACCTGTGGGATAATCGCCAGGAGCAGCGCGTTTACGACGCCTTCGTGGATATCTGGGACTCTGAAGATCTTTGGGTCACCATCGATCGAGCTAACTTGAACCCTCCCAACATAGGAGCACGCTCTATCGACGGATTCATCCATTGGGACGTTGATACATCACTTCTCCCCCTTCCCATCGGTGTCCAGGGTGTCCTCTCTTTAACCGTGCAGGACGGTGATGTGGGAGGCTTCCAATGTGTTCCAGAGCTCTTCCGGAAGCTCGAGGAGTGGATCGAGACACAACCGGTCGATCGCAATTCCTGGGTGCCAGACACCACCGGGCTTAAGATCGTCAACGTCAGTATGACTCCTGGGGATTTGCTCATCTTCAACAGCCTGCTCGCCCATGGCATTCGTCCCAACCGGTCCGAAAACCGTGTACGCATGGCACAGTACCTTTCGATGCATCCGGCGGAAGAGGAAAACGAGCAGGAGCGTGAGACCCGTAGCACCAGCTGGCGTGACCGTGAAGCCCCGAAACGTGCCGCGTTCCCGGGTGATCCGCGGGAGTGGGAAAAGAAGAACGCCGGCACCGCAACGTTAACCGCCCTCGGTGAAAGGCTGCTGGGCCTCAAGAGTTGGAAATAGGTTTAGGCTGCTGGCGTTAGATACCAGTTACCAGATGCCGGCTGCCGGACTTGCCCTCCT
>JAUWTT010000360.1 GCA_030614585.1 Acidobacteriota bacterium | reverse complement strand
GCGCTGGAGTGAGGGCACCTAAACATCCCCAAAGAAACAAGATTATGATGACTCTCTCACTCGTATTCCCCACGTCAGAACCGCGGGCGATTATATTCTCGCGGACTCCAGGGAACAAGTTGAAGAGGCGTGAGATTTGGAAAAGCCCCCTCAGTTTAGTTATATTCTGCTGGGACATACGAAACGGTGTCCGGCGTATGGAACACAGGGAAGTGACCGGGCGTGAGATAATGCCGGGTCAAACGTCTTCTTGATTCTGAATGTCAACGCAATAATCAGTACCACGTACACATCCTGAACGGATCTAATTAGAATATGTCCAATGAACCGGGACAAATACGATTCCAGGCCCAAAGTGACCGCGGACTGGTCCGGGCTAACAACGAAGACAACTACCTCGTAAAGGAAGAGACCGGCTTCTCTGCGGTCTGTGACGGTTTGGGGGGGCACGCCGCCGGAGAAATTGCCAGCCAGATTGCCGTCGACACGCTAGACACTGAACTCCGTGCTTTGGAGGGAGAACCTCCGGATCAACTGCGTGAAGTGATTGCTGAAGCTAATCGGCGGATTCTGCAGGACCAGCAAGTCAACCCGGAACGCCAGGGAATGGGGACAACTCTGAGTGCGCTCTGGATTCCATCCACCAACACTCGTCAGGGCTGGATCGGGCACATCGGTGACAGCCGAATCTACCGCTACCGCAACAAGCAACTGGTTCAGCTAACCGACGATCACTCTCCACTGTTTCGACTCTATAAACAAGGCACCATTGACAAAGAGGCGCTGCGCCATCATCCCCAGAAGAACCTGATCGAACGGTCTCTCGGTCTCGCACTTGCCGTCAACTCAGACATCTTTTCGATCGAGCTTCAACCCGGTGATCGGTTCCTGCTGTGCTCCGACGGTTTGACCGACTGCGTCTCCGACGCGCAGATCGCCGAAATCATGGGACATTCCTCATGGAATGACCTTTGCCCACAGCTCGTGCAGCATGCTCTCGCGGCCGGCGGCTTCGACAACATCACTATAGTGATAGTCGAATTGCAGGGGTGAGTCTGGCCTGGTGGGGGATTCACCACCAAGGCACCAAGATCACCAAGGAAATCAGTGGGTTATCGTGAATAGCTTCTGCAGAAGAGAACTTGGTGGGCTGTGCGTGAAATAAGCCCAAACGTCGTCGCTTCAAGGGAAGTTGGCAGATCTTATCAGCCGGATGGAGTACATTCATTCTTGGTTGATGAAAGACACTAAGCTCCTGGAACAGCTTCAGACTGTGGTCCCAAGGCTCGGAATTGAGCTGAAGGACGTCGATGGAGATTTCACAGGTGGTCTCTGCTGTGTCAAGGGCCGAAAAGTTCTCCTGATAAACTCATCACTCACAACTCGAAAAATGATCGAAATTATGTGTCGTGAGCTGGCTCGCCAGGATCTGTCCAACATCTTCATTCTCCCCGCTGTCAGAAGGAAGATCGAAGCCTGCAATGCCCTCAGACAAAGTCTCCAGTCGTGAGAGACCCTCGACCAGAGATCCCGCAGAAAGGGTGCGTTGCCCAATCCGTAGTATAGTAAGCGAGATACTTGGAACAGATTGCTTTCCGGGGCGGTAAGTGACCACAAAGGTTCACTACAGCGATCCTGGGAGCTGATTTACCCGAAACACTCAGGGAGTAAACGATGAGAAGGCTCTTTCTTCTTGTTACCGTCCTTTTTTCTCTATTGTCGACAGCTGCTCTGGCCCAACGGATCCAGGTCCGGGAAGAGACACTCGCGAATGGAATGCGGCTCCTTCTACTCGAAAGGCACACCTCTCCAACCGTTGCTTTAGGCTGGATTTCTCGAGTTGGATCTGTGAACGAAAGACCGGGAATAACCGGGATTTCCCATCTTTTCGAGCACATGATGTTCAAGGGAACAAAGACGATTGGCGTCAAGAACTACGAGAAAGCATTGGAGGTGCAGAAGGAGCAGGACGCGATTCGGGCTCAGATGGAGGAGGAATACAGTGCCCTCCGAGAGAAGCTTCGGAAAGGGGAGATCACTGGAAATATCTACGATCCTGAAAACATGACTCCCAGATTGAAGGAACTGCGCGGTCAGTTGGAGGAGCTTTTCAAGAAGGAGAAAGAGTACCTCATCCAAAACGAGATTGACGAACTCTACACACGAGAAGGCGCGCTGGCAATGAACGCCGGCACCTCCTACGATTGGACCCTGTATTTCATCGGCAGTCTGCCGGCCAACAAGCTGGAACTCTGGTTTTGGCTGGAATCGGATCGCCTCCTGAATCCTGTATTCCGGGAATTCTACTCCGAGCGAGACGTCGTCCGCGAGGAGAGGCGTCAGCGCGTGGAATCGACCCCGACCGGCAAGCTGAACGAGCTGTTTGACGCTACGTTCTGGCAGTCGGTTCCCTATTCATGGCCGGTGATCGGTTGGCCCTCGGACGTTGAGTCGATCACTCGTGCTCAAGCCGAAGAATACTTCGGCATATATTACGCTCCCAACAACATTACCGCTGTCCTTGTGGGCGATTTCGATTCAGACGAGGTACTCGCGCTGGCCAACCAGTATTTCGGGCGGATCCCGAAGGGTACGACTCCCGTCCCAGAAATGATCACGACCGAGATGAAACAGGTGGCCGAAAAGCGACTTTCCGGTGAGGCGGAAACCAATCCAACGATAAGAATCCGCTTTCATGTGCCGGCCTTTAATCATCGCGACACGTTTCCCCTGCAGATACTGGCAGATGCGTTGGACGGTCGGACGGGCCGTCTTTACAAGGCCCTGGTTGAGGAGAAGGACCTGGTGGTAGGCGAACCATACGCACAACTGATGGATCTCAAGTATGCAGGTTATTTCGAGGTCGGTGCTGAAATCAAAGAAGGTCACGAACCCGCAGAGATCGAGGCTGCTTTGGTTGAGGAAATCGAGAGGCTTCGAGAGGAACCGCTTGAGGATCTGGAACTTCAAAAGGTCAAGAATCAGGAAATGGCTGATTCATTTCGCCGTCTGCTCAGCAATTTCTTCCTTCTCCAGCAGTTACTGATCT
This sequence comes from Acidobacteriota bacterium, assembly GCA_030614585.1. Taxonomy (GTDB): domain Bacteria; phylum Acidobacteriota; class UBA6911; order RPQK01; family JAPXNP01; genus JAUWTT01. The sequence continues at coordinate 2,002 of JAUWTT010000360.1, read as the reverse complement.
ATGACGCCAATGAACACTGGGATTACATCAATACGATGCCGACCATGCTCCAGGCGGTGACCGTTGCAGATGTTCAGGAGGTCGCTGAGAAGTACCTCGTGAAAGAGAATCGAAACGTTGGCATCTATTTGCGAAAAACTGGTACCGAGCCTGAGGATCCTGAATTGGCGAACCTGCCTCCTCAGGCAAAGGCAATGGCTAAGCAGCAGTTGGCCGAGATCGAGAAGGTCACAGACCCCGCGATGCTCGAGCAGAGATTGCAGCAGATGTTGCAGATGCAGGGACAGGTGCCGCCTGAAATGAAACCGGCCATTGATTATCTGATTCAGAAAGCACAGGAGCGAATCGAGAAGCTCTCTAACGATTCGGCTTCATCTCAACCTGATGGCAGCGGTGCGCAGTAGGAGGAATCAAGTATGAAGGGGAAGCTTTCCTTACTCTTGACCTGTGTTTTTGCCGGTCAGTTGCTTCTGGCCGGTGAGATTCCCATAAAAACTCATCCCGACCAACTGGAGTTCCCGGACCTGCAGTTTGAACCCCCGAATGCAGACGACTTTCGGGTAACGCTTGACAACGGAATCCCCGTCTATATCGCAGAAGACCGGATGTTTCCGCTGGTCAATGTTCGCTTGTACTTCCGGGGTGGTTCGTACCTCTTGCCTGATGGCAAGGAAGGCCTTGCCGGCCTGACGGGCGAGGTGTGGCGTACCGGGGGAGCGGGTGATCTCGATGCACGTTCCCTCGACGAAGAAATCGACTTTCTCGCTGCACGGCTGTCGACCGGAATCGGAGACATCACCGGAAGCGTTGCGCTGAACCTCCTTTCGAAGGACCTCGATCGGGGCCTCGAACTCATGCTGGACGTGCTGCTCAGGCCCAGGTTTCAAGAAGACCGCCTGGTAAAGGCTAAAGAGGATCTGCTGGCTGGAATGAAGAGAAGGAACGACAGAGCCGGCCAGATTGAAGCACGCGAGTGGAGCCGTTTGATCTATGGCGAGGATTTCTGGGCGAACCGCCTTCCTACCGAAGCAACTGTCAAAAGTATCGGGCGCGAAGACCTCATCGATTTCCATGGCTCCCTCTTGAATCCGGCAAACATGGTCCTCGTTGCGGCGGGCGACTTCGACAAAGAGGCAATGCTGGCAAAACTGAATACAACGTTCGGACAGCTCACAGGAGCCCAGCAGGCTTTTCCGCCAGTGCCTCAGCCAACCTGGAAACCGAAGCCAGGCGTCTACTTGGTGAACAAACCCGATGTGAACCAGGGGCGAGTCTCTATTGGACATCTAGGGGTGAAACTACCAATGGAGGACGAATTCGGCCTCAGAGTGGCTAACGACATCCTGGGAGGAGGGGGATTCACCTCCTGGTTGATGGCGAAGGTGAGGTCAGATGAGGGCCTGGCGTATAGTGCAGGCTCATCCTCTGGAATCGCCCGATCTTACCCGGGTGTATTCCGCGCCTCTTTCCAGTCGAAATCTTCGACCTGCTCGCGGGCTGCCCAACTTACCACCGAGCTCATTCGGAAACTCATCTCCGAGGGAGTAGAAGAAGACGAGTTGACCACCAGTAAGAATTCCTTCATTCAGACCTTTCCAAACTGGTTCCGAACTCCGATTCAGACTGTGAGCCTGTACGGACAGGATGAACTGATTGCCCGTCCTCATGAGTACTGGACAACGTACCGGGAAAAAGTCTCGGAGGTTACGCGCGATACAGTGAAAGCAGCTGCTCAAGAACATATTCATCCGGACCAGTTGGTGGTACTCGTTGTCGGAAACATCGATGAGATCCTGAAAGGGCATCCAGATCACCCCGACGCCAGTTTCGAACAGTTCGGGAAGCTGGTCCGCCTCCCCTTGAGAGATCCGATGACGCTTGAACCCCTGGACAAATGACAAATGGCAAATGCCGGATGCCGGATGCCGGATGCCGGATGCCGGATGCCGGATGCCGGATGCCGGATGCCGGTAAATTCTGCCCTTTTCCGTGTGACGTCTTC
>JAUWTT010000523.1 GCA_030614585.1 Acidobacteriota bacterium | reverse complement strand
GACCTAAAGCCATGACCTTGCACCGCTTGATCCTCGCCGTTCTTTTCCTGGTATTTGGGAAGAGATTCGCAACATTTCAAGTCGCTTGTGGCACTGCCTCCCACAATGATCGAGTGACCCTCCTTTCCTGGTAGGAAAACCGCCTCTGTGATCTGAGGAAATCCGAGTTGAGCGAAGACATACCAAAAATGCACCTCGATTGTGCAAACTAGAGTTTTCCATTTCCTTACTAGGAGTTGCTCAAGATTATCCACAGCTTTTTCCACAAGGGTTGTGCAGAGGGTGCTGATAAAGGATGTAAATAACTTAATTAGAGCGTTCTTTGGATGTATACCAGTCGGCCACAATTCTGTTGAAAACTGGTGGAAATTGGAGACGAGGTTGCCCCAACTCAGCCTCAGAATGCAGGAGCTTAGCCAAGTCCAATTATGAGTTTAAGTCTGCTAATTGCCTCAAATCCCGGTTCTGACTTCCCTTCCCATGGACTGATAAGAGAGTCAGAACCGGGGTGTACCCTCCAGAGAATTCCCAAGCGCCCTTCAGACGAGTACTGTAATCTGTGTGCTACCCTACCATTTCGATTTGGAACAAGACTCGGAGTTCTAGCTATTGGAGTGCCTGGTCGAGGAGATCGCGTTGTCCAGGGATCCAGAATGCGAGGATTTCATAAACGACCCCGAAGCCGGCGCATTGATCAGTCGTACCCAGTGGGTGCACCTTACAGGTTAAACATCGGACGCTTTGGTTTGTGATGTCCGGCAGGGGGAAAGCGGGTAAACGGCAAAACCAGTAGTCGCGCCGGACTTCAATGAGATTATGAGTATCATTATCAGACCTTTGATCCTGGCTCTACTAGTGTTCCTGACTGCCTGTGAGGAGATCCCTCCCAAGCCCTCGGAGCCAAGTATTCGAATCGAGCAAATCAGCCAAGGTCCGGACCACCACCATTTCTACGGCTACATCGGACATGTTGGGAACACACCGTGGAACGGTACTGGACGCTATATGGCCGCGCTGCGTACTACCTTTGACGATCATATGCCCAAGCCGGATGAATCAGCCGACATAGTACTTCTGGATACAGAGTCTGGATATGCCATTGAAGTTATCGATAGGACTTTAGCCTGGAACCCCCAGCAAGGGACAATGATGTATTGGAACCCTGAACACCCGGACACGCAGTTGTTCTTCAACGATCGTGACCCCGAAACTCAGAAGGTCTTCACCGTGCTTTACGATGTTCAGCAGCAAGAGCGGTTGAAGGAGTATCGCTACGAAGACACTCCGATCGGGAATGGTGGTGTTGCTCAGGGAGGAGGCTGGTTCCTGGGGATCAATTACGGACGCATGGCCCGTCTTCGACCGGTTACGGGGTATAACAAAGCCTATGACTGGACCGAGGGAGTGCTCCACCCTGAAGATGACGGCATATTCAGGGTAAATGTGGCTTCAGGAGAAAAGGAACTGATCGTTTCATTCGCACAACTTGCTAAAGCTCTTCGCCCAACTCACCCTAACGTCGATGATACAGCGCTGTTCATAAATCACACCCTCTGGAATCGAGATGACGATCGCATTTACTTCTTTGCCCGTGGCAATTTCAGCTCCCGTGCCGTCCGCATAAACGCGGCATTCACGGTCGCGCCTGATGGAAGCGACCTTCGACACCATGAGCTTCATGTCGGGGGACACCCTGAGTGGGGCATTGGGCACCAGCTGTTGGGGGAGCTCGACGGCCGCCAAGTCATCTATGATACAGATGAGAAAATCGTAGTCGGCACAATCGGAACCGAGGAGATTATTCCGGATCCGGAAGGTGACATCGCGCTCTCCCGTGACGGGCGCTGGCTCGTCAACGGATGGGGTGACGAAGAAAACAACCAATATGTTTTGTACCGCCTCGAGGATGGTGCTTTCATGAAGACACCTCCCTATTCGCGAAATGGCCAAGCCCACGGGGACCTGCGCCAGGACCAGGCACCCTGTTGGTCTCCCGATGGCTCGAAAGTCTACTTCCCTGCATTCGCGGATGACGGGACTCGGCAGATGTTCGTGATTCATCTGAATGAACCGTAGGTCGCTGGAGGCTCCAAATCTCAAGCATCAAACCTCAAGCATCAAAAGATCTGTTCCGAGAGTCAGTCCCTGATTCCCGCATTGAGACAACTCAAAGTTCCGCCGACAGTATGGGAAATTGGTTTCCCGTTTGAGATTTGAGCTTTGGTGCTTGATACTTCCCCCCGGGGTCGCCGGAGGCTCCAAATCTCAAGCATCAAACCTCAAAGATCAAAGGGGGTTTCTCGAAATGTGCTCGTGGGGGAAACGCATACCTTCTCGGATGGTTAGGCAACCCTGTTTGAGATTTGAGCCTTGGGGCTTGAAGCTTCCCATCGCAGATTCTGGTTGCTGAAGCGTAATTATCCTTAGCTATGGGAGCGCAAAACAACAGAAGGTTCGATCTGGAAGAGCGGACTCTTCGATTTGCACGAGAGGTCAGAGTCCTAATTAAGAAAGTACCCAAATCCATCTCGAATCGAGCGGATCTCTATCAGCTTGCGAAGTCATCCGGGTCAGTCGGGGCAAACTACCTGGAGGCAAACAATGCACTCAGCAAGAAGGACTTTGTGATGAGAGTCCGGATTTCTCTCAAGGAGGCGAAGGAAAGCGGCTACTGGCTTCAGCTTCTTGATCTTTCTGGACAGACGAGAAATCTCGAAGCAGAGAGATTGCGTTTGATTCAAGAATGTGACGAGTTAGTTCGAATCTTCAGCACTATCATTCGGAAGTGTATTCCCGTTTGAGATTTGAGCTTTGGTGCTTGATGCTTCCCATCGCAGATTCGGGTTGCGATATCACATCCTGCGTATTAAGATCCCTGCCAAATCACAAATCCCTGTACTAGAAAGCATTCGGGAACTTTGGAAGGTCAGTCCTTTTCTCAGTCCGGGATCAATGAGAAGCGGGGTGCCGGCGGGAGGGGGGTTGTGTATCTGGCCGAGGATACCCGCTTGGACCGCCACGTGGCCTTGAAGTTTCTCCCAGACGAACTTCAACAGGATGCTACGGCTCGAAGGCGGTTCCTGCGTGAGGCAAAGTCTGCCGCCGCTATCGATCATCCCTATATCTGCAACATCTTTGAGGTTGGGGAAGCTGAGGGCAGAGACTTTATCGCCATGGAATTCGTGCAAGGGCAGGACCTCAAGGAGTACCTGGCCGAAGGGTCTCAGCCATTCGGAAAAGCCATCCAGACCGCAATCGAGATTGCCGAAGCTCTCCAGGTCGCCCATCAGAATGGCATTGTCCACCGTGACCTTAAGCCCGCCAACATCATGTTCACACCGCAGGGTCACGCCAAAATCATGGATTTCGGCTTGGCGAAACAACTGCCTAACGCAAGCTCTCACAGTCAGGAAGAGTCACTGACTGCTCTGACAGAACAGGGGTACACGCTCGGGACTCCGACTTACATGTCTCCCGAACAGCTCAAGGGACAGGAGTTGGACACTCGATCGGACATATTCTCGTTCGGCCTGATACTTTATGAAATGTTGACGGGGACTCATCCGTTTCGTCGTCCCAGACCCGTGGAGACGATGGGCGCAATTCTTCACGAGGAGCCCCTACCGCTGTCCGAATATCTGGCTCACAGCCCACCCTCGCTCGAGGAGATTGTCAGCAGGAT
>JAUWTT010000482.1 GCA_030614585.1 Acidobacteriota bacterium | reverse complement strand
CCGCTCCTTCAGAGCTCAGATTGCAATAAAGAAGGCTTTGGGCAAATGCCCTCAAGTCACTGCGCGTTCCGGTTGGCCGGCTCATCGCGGAGGAACCGCTCCGGACACTGGCCTCGTTCCGATCGGCCCCTCATCCGAAGGTTCTGGGACCGCCCACGTGGCTGATTGAGAGGGATTTCCATCCCACCCACTTCGGCTAACCGGGCGTAGAGACTGTCTTCCATCTCGCGGGCAATCTCCTGATGAGCTTCGCTGGCAATCAGGTTGGTCGTCTCCCCAGGATCCGCCTGCAGGTCATACAGTTCGTCCGTATCCCACAGGCCGTAGTAAGTGATGTACTTGTAGCGGTCACCGCGAAGAGCGAAGACGGTTGGTGATTGGGGGAAATTCTTCTCCCAGTAGTACACATAAAGAAAGTAATCGCGCCAGGGAACATCCTCCCGCTGCGCCAACCTGAGGAAGCTCTGACCGTCCATATGGTCGGGTCTTGCCAGTCCTGCAGCCTCCAGGATGGTGGGCCCCACATCAATATTGGCTACCACATTCTCGAGCACCGTCCCTCCGGAGAAGAGTTCGGGACATTGCATCAACATCGGAACACGGATTGAGGTATCGTAAGCTACACGCTTATCGATCAGACCATGTTCCCCGAACATGAAGCCGTTATCGCCCATGTAGATCACCAGCGTTGAATCGTACACACCTGCCTCACGCAGCGTGTCCATGACTCGCCCGATGCTCTCGTCTACGGCTAACAGGGTTTCACAGTACCTCTTGTAGTAGCGCCCTACATCGAGGTCGCGGTGGTACGGGAAATCGACGCCGTGCCAACTGTTTCGCTGGTCCTTGAGCCAGCGCGGTTTGCCGGCGTAATTCTCCGGTGTGTCTGCCTGAGATGCGGGAGGAATAATCTCGACGTCTGAGTACCGTCCCTCGTGTCGCTCTGCCGGTGTGAAATTGGCATGCACTGCCTTGTGGGACAAATACAGGAAGAATGGCTTTTCGGTGTCCAGCGATTTCAGCCAGTCCACAGCATAATCGGTCAGCTCGTCGGTGATGTAACCTTGCTGGGGCACGGACTCACCGTTGACGTTCAGTCCCGCCCTGCTTGGAAGATAAGATCCCTGTCCCCGGAAGCTGACCCAGTGATCGAAGCCTTGTCGAGGGGCATCTGACTCGCCGCCCATATGCCACTTGACGATGAACGCGGTCTGGTATCCGGCTTCCTGTAGATACTCTGGAAAGAAGATCGTTTCGGGAGGGACCATCCGGTTGTTGTCAATGACGCGATGTCGGCTGGAGTATTGGCCGGTAAGAATCGAAGCACGGCTCGGGGAGCATAACGATGTCGATACGAAGGCATTCTTCAAGAAGACGCCGTTACCAGCCATTGCGTCCATTTGCGGGGTTTCCAGAAAGGGGTGACCCAGGAATCCCATGGCGTCGTAGCGATGATCGTCACTGAGAATGAACACCACGTTACGGTGTTCTGTGCTTTTCACTTCCTTCCCCGGGGACTCCTGGCTTGAAGCGCAACTGGCGGCTCCAATCGGTAGGGAGACTGCTAGAAGAAGCCAGCTGAAGGGGACCAAGTTGACGTGGAATCTGGATGTCTTCATGTTTCTTCCTTTCTATTTCCCTTGCACTACAGCCCCTCATCGAATGCGATTCAGGCGACCGGCTGTCTCTGGGCGTTGAGGATTATCAAGAAGTCATTCCTCCAACCTGGATAGAACTCCATTCGAAGAGAATCAAACTTCTCGACCATCCTATCGAATCCTTCGGTTTATCCCAAGGAAAAGACCGAGCGAACAAACCCACTCGGGGACGCACGGCTCCTCCTATGGCAGCTTTCGATGCAGATCCAGGAGGACCGTTCTCGATCGAATGGGTTTGAGATACAATTGGCGGTAGTCCTGAGGTTCGGGAAGGCCAACCAGGACCGGCTTGCAAGTCTCAGGGGTGAAGAAAGTCATGCAAGATCGAACAGGTAACATTGTCATTCTCCTTCTCCTAGCAGTGAGTCCGCTTCTCGGTCAAGATAGGGAGCAAGAGGCTGTAAGGCAGGAGGAATCAGAAGACTACTACCAGAAGTGGCTCAATGAAGACGTAATCTATCTCATAAGTGACGAGGAAAAGGCCGTTTTCGGAAGTCTGACCGCGGTAGAAGAAAGAGAACGATTCATTGAGCAATTCTGGTATCGTCGGGATCCAGATCCCCGGACCGCCGTGAATGAGTTCAAGGAGGAGCATTACCGCCGAATCGCTTACACAAACGAGAAATTCACCAGCGGATTCTCCGGCTGGAAGACAGACCGGGGAAGAATCTACATCATCCAAGGTCCACCAGACGAGATCGCAGCTTATCCCTCCGGCGGCACCTATGAACGTCCCCTCAATGAAGGGGGTGGAATTACATCCAGTTACCCTTTTGAAATATGGTGGTATCGCAATATCGAGGGGATCGGAGACAATATCACCCTCGAGTTTGTGGATCGGACCTTGAGTGGGGAGTATCGACTTGCCCTTCACTCCGAGGAAAAAGACGCCCTCCTGAATACGCCGGGCGCCGGATTGACCTGGGCGGAGCAACTCGGCCTCGCAAGCAAGGCAGATCGTCCCTGGTTCAGGGCGGGCAGCCGTGAAGAATATCCAATGATGTATTACACATCACGAGATAATCCGTTCTACCGCTACGAGACATTCAGCAAAGTCAAGGCCCCTGCACCCGTCAAATACAGCGACTTGAAGGAAATGGTTTCAATCAATGTGAGCTACTCGGAGCTACCCTTTGAAGTCATCGCAGACTATTTCCGCCTCAATGAAGACCAGATGATTGTGCCAATCAATATCCAGATCAAGAACCGAGAACTGAGCTATAGGAACGAAGGGGACAGGCAAATTGCACGGGTGGGCATCTACGGAGCTATCACCAGTATCACCAATCGTTTGGTCACGGAATTCGAAGAGGATCTGGTGACCTCGTTTGCTCTGAATGAGCTGAGTCGCGGTATGCAGAGGGACTCTTTATATCAAAGGGTTCTGGTTCTTGATCGAAAACAGAAGTACAAGCTGGATCTGGTCGCGAAAGACTTGGCTAGTGAGAAGGTAGGAGTCATTCGCAAGGGAATTGCTTCCCCCTCTTTTGGTGGAGATGCGCTGGGCTCAAGTTCAGTTGTGTTGTCTGATTCAATTACGAAGCTCGGATACTTACCAGAGCGGGAAGAGATGTTTGTTTTAGGCAATATCAAGATTTTGCCAAAACTCGACAACTCCTTCCCAATCAACTCCAGAATGGGAATCTATTTTCAGCTGTACAATGCCAAAATCGACCAGTCTTCTCTTTCTCCCTCTTTTGACGTGGTTTACTCCATTCTCAGGGGAGGAGAGGAAATGTTTCGCATTCCTGACACAGCAGGGGAATCAATTCAATTTCTTTCGGACCAGAGGGTGGTAATGGTTAAAATCCTTGATCTTAACGGTTTAGAACCCGGAACCTTCAAGATCAAGGTCGACATCGAAGATCAACTCACGGGACAAACCGTCGAACTTGAAAAGAGTTTTAAGGTCTTTGAACCGAAATTGGGAGATGGGACTTAACCCGCTGAAATAGCCAAACTTCCCTTTGGGCTCTCTGTGTTCTTTGCGTGAGAAACCTTAGCGCCTTAGCGTAAGGCCATTTTCACTTTACCGCGAAGGGGTGTGGTCATATGATTGGAAGGGGGTATTCAATGAAAAAGTCAAGAAGTGACCTATTGTCTATCGCGAACGGATTCTCCGCTCTTGTGTTCGGTTTTTTGATCTTCGCAGTCACCCTTAGTGCCTGTGGCAGTGAGGTGGCGTCTATTGAACAAAAGCCACCTAATATTCTGTTTGTCTTCTCGGACGACCATGCTTACCAGGCGATCAGTGCTTATGGCTCGGTTATTAACCAGACTCCGAATATTGACCGCATCGCTCGGGAGGG